>DATNCB010000213.1:0-3681 GCA_035571715.1 Ramlibacter sp. | reverse complement strand
CGTCGTGGTGGCGCTGGTGCAGGGCACGCTCGGAGGCCTGGCGTTCTGGGTGCTGGGCATCAAAGGCGCGCTCCTGTGGGGCGCGGTGATGGCGCTGTTGTCGCTGCTGCCCGCCGTCGGCGCAGCGCTGGTGTGGGGACCGGTCGCGGTCTACCTGCTGTCCACCGGCTCGATCTGGCCGGCCATCGGTCTGACCGCCTGGGGCGTGCTGGTAATCGGCCTCGTGGACAACGTGCTGCGCCCGATCATGGTGGGCAAGGACACGCGCCTGCCCGACTACTTGGTGCTGATCGCAACCTTGGGGGGCCTCGCGGTATTCGGCGTGAACGGCTTCGTCATCGGGCCGGTGATCGCGTCGGTCTTCCTGGCGACGTGGGAAATTTTCGGCGAGGTGCGGCGCGAGCAGATCGCGAATGCCCGCGACCGGCCGTCACCAGGACCTGACCGCTGAGGCTGGCATTCACGCAGGTGTAACTTCGGGTGTGCTACCTCTTGTAGCCCCTGCGTCCGATGCCATCTGGGCTCAGATGCGGGCCCGCTGGGGCCCGACCGAAGGACTCTGCCATGTGGAAACGCCTGACCCTGCTCTGGTCCGTGCTGCGCGGTGATGCGCGGCAACTGTGGTTCGCGCTGCGCCACCCGGACGCACCGGGCTGGCTGAAGTTGGGCACCGCGCTGATCGTGCTGTACGTGCTCTCGCCGATCGACCTCATCCCCGACGCGCTGCCTGTCATCGGCCTGGTGGACGATCTGGTGCTGGTGCCGCTGGCGATCCGCTGGCTGCTCAAGCGCCTGCCGCCGCATATCGCGCAGGCGGCAGCGGCGCGCCGCACCGGCTGAAACGTCGCACGTCAACAGGCCGCTTCGATAGCGATCCCGCCTAGTTGAGCTGGAGTTGCAGGATGACGCCGGAGCCGATGGAAACCAGCACGTAGTCGCCGCCGGCTTGGACCCAGCGGTAGCCGCGCGGCGGGGCGCTCAGGCGATGGCCGCGCCAGTCATCGACGACGTAGTGGCGGCCGCGGTATTCCATCGGGAGCCGGTCGCCCCGGTAAAAACGGTGATCCGGGCCGGCGCCACGCTCACCATGGTGTCGATCGCCGCGATCGTAGCCGCGCTGACCGTGTTGCTCGTAGCCACGCCGGCCCTCTTGCTGGTAGCCACGCTGCTGACTGTCTCGTTGCAACTGCCGCATGCCCCGCTGCTGCGCCTGTTGATCTCCATCGCCCTGGGCGAAGACGGGTCCGGCCATGACCAGGGACATTGCCATCAAGGCAGAGACGATTGCGTTGCGTTTCATGATGCGCTCCATTGCTCGGCAGGCGTCCGGTCACCTCACGCACTCTGTTATTCGCGTCACGTCAAGCCGGCACCTGCCAACAGACAATGTAGGGGCGTGAATCGACACGGTCTGTACGGCAGCGAACTTACAGGCGCCAGGAAGTCTTGGTAAAGTCGCGCCGGATTACGTTCCGATCAACTCAAGGACCAATGATGAAATATTTCCTGACGCTCGCATTCGCCGTCCTGGCCGGCGCCACCCTTGTCACCAGCGGCTGTGCCGTCATCCGTGACCAGGAAACCGTGGGAGCCTATGTGGACGACGCCGCAATCACCACTTCGATCAAGGCCAAATTCGTCGACGACAAGACCGTGGACGCCGGCGCCATCAAGGTGGAAACGCTCAATGGCGCCGTCTCGCTGTCGGGCTTTGCGAAATCCAACGCCGAAAAGGTCCAGGCCGAATACCTCGCGCGCAACACCAAGGGTGTGCGCCAGGTGCTCAACAACCTCACGGTGCGGCCGTAAACCGGGCCCGTCCTGTACGGGCGCTGGCTGTAGCAAGCAAACGATCGTTTGGTATACTGCGCTGGCAATGGCCACGCTCAGGAATTCCCACGTCGACAGCCGGCAGCCCCAGGTGCTCGACGCGTCCGCACGCCTGTTCCGCACGCGCGGCTTCGACGGAACGTCCATGCGCGACATCGCGCAGGCCGTCGGCATGCAGCCCGGCTCGCTGTACTGCCACTTCGAAACCAAGGAAGCACTGCTGGTCGCGGTTTACGTCAAGGGTGTCCGGCAGATATCCGATGCGGTGCAGTCCGCGGTAGATCGGCACCAGGATCCCTGGGACCGGCTGGAAGCCGCGTGTGTGGCGCACCTCGAAGCCATCCTGCACGACGATGACTACGCGCAAGTCGTGGTGCGGGTACGGCCCGCCGACGTACCCGTGGCCAATCGCAGCCTGATCGAGCTGCGCGACCAGTACGAGGCGTTGTTCGCCGGCCTGATCGGCGACCTGCCGCTTGCGCGAAACACTGACCGGCGCGTGCTGCGGCTGATGCTGATTGGCGCCTTGAACTGGTCGCAAGGCTGGTATCGCCCCGGCGGGCGGCTCAATCCGCGCGCCATCGCGCGCAAGTTCGTCGCACTGCTGCGGCAGGGCCAGGATGCGCATCCGCATAGCAAGATTCAGGAGGTGGCAGCATGAAGCGAAGGGCGAGGGGCCCCGCTTGCGGGGATCGACCAGCGCAGTGCTGCCATGGCCTCCGACGCCAGGACCGTTGGATCCATGATCATGTATCGGAGGAGGCGGTATGAGCCCGGTCCCGGTGATTCCCAAGGTGCTGGTCACCAAGATCGGCTTCGACGGTCATGACCGCGGCAGCCGGGTCGTTGCCGCGGCGTTGCGCGACGCTGGCATGGAGGTGATCTACACACCACCCTGGCAGCAGATTGCCGCGGTGGTCAAGCTCGCGATCGAAGAAGACGTGGACGTGATCGGCATCTCGTCGTTGGCGACCGACCACCTGATCGTTCCTCATCTGATGGCGGCGCTGCACGACGCCGGCCTGGGCGACGTCGGCGTGATCGTCGGCGGCATCGTGCCGGACGAGGAAATCGCGGCGCTGCTCGAAGCCGGCGTGGCGCGGATATTCCATCCGGGCAGCGCGATGGCCGACATCGCGTCCTTCGTGCGCGAGCTCGCAGTGCAGGTGCGCGAGCGCCGCGTGGCCGCGTAAGCGCCGTACCGGAGAGGCAGATGAACAAACCTGACGAGGACAAGCTGCTGGCGCAGCCTGACCTGCATGAAGCCTGGCAGCAGGACTATGCGCGGTCGATCGGCGCCGACAAGCAGGCGATCAACCGGTCCGGCATCGCGATCCAGCCGCTGTACACCGAGCGCGACTGGAATCCCGCGGACCGCATCGGCGGCCTCGGGCTGCCCGGGCAGCCGCCTTACACCCGCGGCATTTATCCCACCATGCATCGCGGCCGCACCTGGACCCAGCGGCAACTGATCGGCCTGGGCACACCAGCCGAGTACAACGTGCGGCTGCGTGAAGTGCTGGCGCAAGGCGCGACGGCCCTTTCGCTGATCCCGTGCAACTCGGTGTTCCGCGGCTACGACATGGACGAGTCGCATATCGAGTTGTTGGGCACCTGCGGCACCGTCATCAACACCTGGGAGCATATGGACCGCGCATTGGAGGGCGTGGACCTGGGCCACACCTCGTGCGCGCAGAACGACCCCAGTCCGTTCAGCCTGCTGGCCTTCATGCTGGCAGCGGCGCGCCGGCGCGGCACCGACTGGCGCCTGCTCAGCGGCACGTCCAACCAGAGCGACTACCTGAGCCACTACGTCGCCAACCACATGTTCTTCCGCATCGCGCTGCCCGG
>DATNCB010000212.1:0-5950 GCA_035571715.1 Ramlibacter sp. | reverse complement strand
GAGCGGATCGATGCGCAAATAATCCAGTCCGGCGCGTCCCGCCAGCCACTGCGTGAGCGATTCGATATCCAGCGCCTTGCCGCCGCCGGCCCGTTCCATGGCCACTGCCGCCAGCCGCACCAGCGGGGGCTGGGCACTTTCGGCCTGCGAACAGCGAGCGACCGTGCGCCGGGCCTCATCGGCCGAGATCATGCCGTCCTGGCTCAGCCATTCGACCAGGTGGCGCCAGTCCACCGGACCCTGGTGGATGCTGCGGGCGGCTCTGGGTTTTGCGATGGCGCTCATGGATCAATCGACCGGCTTGAAAACCCGCAACCATTTGCGGGCCGGCAAACCCCAGCGAGTTTCAATTGTTTCCGCCCGCTGCGCAAGCACAGTGCGGTCGGGCCGCTGAGGCACGTGCAACGCCACCACGATCGTATTGCCCTCGCGGGTCGGGCGGAACGCCCACAGCGCCTCCCTTCCGAAGGCGGCCGCGATCTTCTCCAGGCTGCGGCCGTAGCTGGACGCGCGGCCGAACAGGTTCACCGTCATGCAGCCATCCTCGGTCAGCAGCTTGCGGCAATCCGCATAGAACTCTTCGCTGTCAAGCACCGGCGCCGCGGCTTCGTGGTCGTACAGGTCGACCTGCAGCACATCGACGCTGCCGTGCCGCTGCTCCTGCGCCACCACCTCGGCGGCGTCGCCCAGGACCACGGACAGGCGGGCGTCGTCGGCGGGAAGCTTGAACCAGAGCCGGCAGGCTGCGATCACCTGCGGGTTGAGCTCGACTGCCGTCGTCTTCATCCGCAGCTTGCGCCAGCAGAACTTGGTCAGCGCGCCCGACCCCAGACCCAGCTGCATGGCATGCCTTGCGGCAACGGTTGCCCGCGGGATGAACAACAGCCAGGCCATCATGCGCTGGACGTACTCCAGCTCGATGTCGAAGGGCTTGTCCAGCAGCATCGAGCCCTGCACCCATTCGGTGCCCAGGTGCAGGTAACGGATGTCACCGCAATCGGAGAAATTGACGTCGGGGAGTTGGGGCAGGCGCTGCTTCACTGAGCAGTGATTATCGCTACCCGCTCCGGCCAAGCCTGTCACTTTGCGGGCTTGACCCGCAATCCATTGCGGCGGCCAGCTTGGGCAGGGCCTGCTTGGCGTTCTCCATCGTCGCCTGTGCCAGTTCATCCAGGCCGATGCCGCGCAGGTCGGCCAGCACTTGCGCGATCCGCGGCAATTGCGCCGGCTCGTTCGGGGTCTGGCGCTGGCCGGCCGCGCGCTGCTCTGCTGTGCAGTACAGCCAATGCGGTGGAATGTCGGGCGCATCGGTTTCAAGCACCAAGGCTTCGAGCGGCAACTGCGCGGCCAGGCGGCGTACCTGCAATGCGCGTTCGAACGTCACCGTGCCGCCGAACCCCAGCTTGAAGCCCAGCCGCACGAATTCGCGGGCCTGCTGCAGGCTGCCGTTGAAGGCGTGGGCGATGCCGCTCACGCCGCCAGGGCGCAAATGCTTGAGCAACTGGTCGGCCGAGCGGCGCACGTGCAGGATCACCGGCAGGCCGTGACGGCGCGCGAGCGAGAGTTGCTCCCGGTAGAAAAGTTCCTGCTGCGCCGCATCCAATCCCGGCACGAAAAAATCCAGCCCGATCTCGCCGACGGCCACCAGCCGCGGATCGTCCCGCGCCTGCGCCAAGGCCTGGTCCAGCAGGTCCAGGTCGCCCAGCCGGGCGCGGCCGGTGCACAGTGGATGGATGCCCAGTGCATAGCTGTCGCCGTGGCGGTGCGCCAGTTCGCGCACCGCACCGAAGTTGGCTGGCTCGACTGCTGGCAGCACGCAGTGCACCACTTCGCGGCTTGCGGCGCGAGCGCGCACGCCGTCGGCGTCGCCCGAGAACTCCGCCGCATCGAGGTGGCAGTGTGTATCAATCCACGCTGGCATAAAACACCATGATGCCCGAGTAGCTGCCAACCGTGCAGGCTCCGGCAAAGCGTGATACCGTGCGTTTTCGGTTCTTTAGTTTCTCGTTTCTCCCGCAGTTTCGATAGGTGGACGAATGCGCAGGCCAGCCCTTTACAGCTCAAGCCGCTTGGGCCGGTCGGGACCAAAAGATCCCCCGGCCGACACGCCTGAGCCTGCCCAACCGCAGGCCAAGGCCAAGCACCAAAATACGATCTCCAGCCCCAAACTCCTCTGGTTCGCCATCTTTTTGCTGGCGATCGCGCTGGGTTTCAGCCTGAATCTCGGGCTGCATCCGAGCCAGCGCAAGCTGACCCAACAGGACATCAACGCGGCAGTGCTCAAGACACTGGAAACGCAGGTCCTTCCCTCCGAATACGCCAAGGCGTACGAGAACATTGCCCCCTCGGTGGTGCGGGTCTTGAGCTACGTGAAGAAAAGCCGAATCAAGGAAGACCACCCGGCCAAGTCCGAGAGGATCGCCAAGCCCAAGCCGCTCGGGCCGGCCCCCGGCAGCAGCGAAAGTGCGGACAAGGACGATGAAGAAGTCGAGAACGGCGTGGGCAGCGGCGTCGTGATCATCGACAAGGGCGTCATCCTCACCAACCTGCATGTGGTTTCCGGCGCGGACCACATCAAGGTCATCTTTTCGGACGGCCTGGAGTCCAATGCCTCCATTACCGGCGTACAGCCCGAGAACGATCTGGCGGTGCTCCAGGCGAGCAAGATTCCCGACGACCTCATCCCCGCCACCATGCGCTCCACCGGCGACCTGGGCCCGGGCGACAAGGTGCTGGCGGTGGGTTTTCCATTCGGCATCGGCCCGTCGGCGTCCGGCGGCATCATCTCCGGGCTGAAGCGCGCCTTCCGCTCGCCCGAGGGCAAGCAGGAGATGACCAACCTGATCCAGTTCGACGCGGCGGCCAACCCCGGCAATTCGGGCGGCCCGCTGGTCACGATGGACGGCGAGGTGGTGGGCATCGTCACGGCGATCCTGAACCCGACGCCGGCACGCACTTTCATCGGCATCGGTTTCGCCGTGCCGATTGAAAACGCCGCTGCGGCAGCCGGCCTGCCGCCGTTCTGACCCTGCACTTCTTCTTCACAACGAGAGAGCCCGCAATCCATGGATTCCACCACCCGCCAGGACACTGCCACCGCCCAGTTGATGGAACAGATCCTCTACGAGGTCAAGCGCGTGGTGGTCGGACAGGACCGCTTTCTCGAGCGCGTGATGGTCGCCATCCTGGCGCAGGGCCATCTGCTGGTCGAAGGCGTGCCGGGGCTGGCCAAGACGCTCACGGTGAAGACGCTGGCCCTCACGATCCATGGCCAGTTCAAGCGCATCCAGTTCACGCCCGACCTGGTTCCGGCCGACCTGGTGGGCACGCGCATCTACAACCAGAAGACCGGCGAGTTCAGCACCGCGCTGGGTCCCGTGTTCACCAACCTGCTGCTGGCCGACGAAATCAACCGCGCGCCCGCCAAGGTGCAAAGCGCCTTGCTGGAAGTGATGCAGGAGCGCCAGGTCACCATCGCCGGCCAGACGCACAAGGTGCCCAGCCCGTTCCTGGTGATGGCCACGCAGAACCCGATCGAAACCGAAGGCACCTACCCCTTGCCCGAGGCGCAGGTCGACCGCTTCATGATGAAGGTGCTGGTGGACTACCCGAGCGACGAAGAAGAATTCGTGATCGTCGAGCGCGTGACCGGTCCGGCCGTGAACGTGGCCGCCGTCGCGACGACCGAGCAGCTGGCCGCGCTGCAGAGCGAATGCCGCCGCGTCTACGTGGATCCCTCGCTGGTGCAGTACGCCGTGAGACTGGTGTCGGCCACGCGCGTGCCGGAAAAGCATGGGCTGCGGGATCTGGGCAAGTACATCACTTTCGGCGCGAGCCCGCGCGCCACGATCAACCTGACCGAAGGCGCGCGCGCGCTGGCCATGTTGCGCGGGCGCACTTACGCGCTGCCCGAGGACATGGCCGACCTGGTGCCCGATGTGCTGCGCCATCGGCTGGTGCTGTCGTATGAAGCGCTGTCCGAAGGGTTGTCGCCCGACGCGCTGGTCGGCAAGATCATGAGCAAGATCCCGGCGCCTCCGAGACCGCTGGAACATGAAAAGCTCGCCGCGTGATGCTTCGCCAACAGGAAACGCGGCCGTGAAGGCCGCGAACGCGGGCGCGGTGCGTGGCGCCGCGGTGGGCAACGCCGAGCATGTCCTGCGGCGGCTGGAATGGACCGTCATCCGCCGGCTCGACGGCCTGCTGCAGGGCGACTACCGCACGCTGCTGCGCGGCGCGGGGCTGGATTTGGCGGACCTGCGCGAGTACCAGTTCCACGACGACGTGCGTCACATCGACTGGAACGTGACGGCGCGGCTGCAGGTGCCTCACGTGCGTGTCTTCACCGAGGACCGCGAGATGGCCGCCTGGTTCCTGCTGGACCTGAGCCCGTCGGTCGATTTCGGCTCGGGCGAGCAGCGCAAGCGCAATGTCTCGGCCGAGTTCGTCGCGGTGATCGCGCGCGTGCTCACGCGCCATGGCAACCGCGTCGGCGCGCTGCTGTACGGCTCGGGCGTGGATACGATGATTCCCACCCGCGGTGGGCGCCGCCATGTGCTGCACCTGTTGCACAGCATCCAGACCCGGCCCGTGGCGGTCGAGTCGGGCACGACGCGGCTGCGCGACCTGCTCGAGTCCGCTGCCGCCATGATCCGGCGCCGCTCCACGTTGTTCGTCGTCTCCGACTTCATCAGCCAGCCGGGCTGGGAGCGGCCGCTGGCGCTGCTGGCGCAGCGGCACGAGGTGGTGGCCGTGCGCGTGCTGGACCCGATGGAGCTGGACCTGCCCGACCTCGGGCTGCTGACCATGCGCGACTCCGAGACCGGCGAGCAGATTCTGGTGGACACCCACGACAAGGGCTTTCGCAAGCGCTTTTCCCGCATCGCTGCCCAGCGCGAAGCCGACCTGCGGGCCAGCTTCGTGCGGGCCGGCGTGGATGCGCTCGAGTTGTCCACCGACGGCGAACTGGTCGATGCGGTGATCCGCTTTGCCGATCTGCGCAAGCGCCGCGCCAAGCTGGCGGCTGGAGGTGGCTTGCCGGCGCACCTCAGACACGCCGCCTGAAGACGGGACGAGACCCATGAATTTCCTCTGGCCTCAATTTCTGTGGTTGCTGCTGGCGCTGCCGCTGCTGGTGCTGCTCTACATCTGGCTGTTGCGGCGCAAGAAGAAGATGGCGCTGCGCTACGCGTCGCTGTCGATCGTCAAAGAGGCGATGGGCGCCGGGCAGACATTGCGCCGGCACATTCCGCCCGCGCTGTTCCTGCTGGCGCTTGCAGCCATGCTGCTCGCGACGACACGGCCGGTGGCCGTGGTCACGCTGCCATCGAACCAGCAGACCATCATCCTGGCGATGGACGTGTCGGGCAGCATGCGTGCCACCGACGTGCAGCCCAACCGCCTGGTGGCGGCGCAGAACGCAGCCAAGGCTTTCATCGGCGAATTGCCGCGCCACGTCAAGGTGGGCATCGTCGCGTTCGCCGGCTCGGCCCAGGTGGCGCAGCTGCCGACCACCAATCATGAGGATCTCATCACCGCGATCGACCGCTTCCAGCTCCAGCGCGCCACGGCAACCGGCAATGCCATCGTGATCTCGCTGGCCACGCTGTTCCCGGATGACGGCATCACCCTGGAGTCGCTGCAAAACGGGCGCGAGCGCCAGCGCGGCTTCCCGATCGACGGCGAGAAGAAGGAAAAAAAGGAGTTCACGCCGGTGGCGCCAGGGTCCTTTACCTCCGCCGCCATCATCATGCTGACCGACGGCCAGCGCACCACCGGCGTGGACCCGCTGGAAGCGGCCAAGATGGCCGCCGATCGCGGCATCCGCGTCTATACGGTGGGTATCGGCACGGTCGATGGCGAAACCATCGGCTTCGAGGGCTGGTCGATGCGCGTGCGCCTGGACGAGGAAACCCTCAAGGCCATCGCCAACAAGACCAGCGCCGAATAT
>DATNCB010000211.1:0-7401 GCA_035571715.1 Ramlibacter sp. | reverse complement strand
CCTGATCTTCCAGCCGGCGGAAGAAGGCGGCGGCGGCGCGCGCGAAATGATCAAGGACGGCCTGTTCGAGCAGTTCCCGATGGAAGCCGTGTTCGGCATGCACAACTGGCCCGGCAATGCGGTCGGCAAGTTCGCGGTGAGTGCGGGGCCGGTCATGGCCTCAAGCAACGAATTCAAGATCACGATCCGCGGCAAGGGCAGCCACGCGGCCCTGCCGCACAACGGCATCGATCCGGTGCCCATCGCCTGCGAGATGGTGCAGGCGTTCCAGACCATCATCAGCCGCAACAAGAAGCCGATCGACGCGGGCGTCGTTTCGGTGACGATGATCCACGGCGGCGAGGCCACCAATGTCGTTCCCGACAGCTGCGAGCTGCAGGGCACGGTTCGCACCTTCACGCTGGAGGTGCTGGACCTGATCGAAAAGCGCATGAAGCAAATCGCCGAACACGTCTGCGCGGCGCACGAGGCTGCCTGCGAGTTCCAGTTCGTGCGCAACTACCCGACCACCATCAATCACGCGGCCGAGACCGAGTTCGCTCGGCAGGTCATGGCGTCCATCGTCGGCGCAGACAACGTCGAGGCGCAGGAGCCCACCATGGGCGCGGAGGACTTCGCCTATATGCTGCAAGCAAAGGCGGGCGCGTACTGCTTCATCGCGAACGGTGACGGCAGCCATCGCGAGATGGGGCATGGCGGCGGGCCGTGCATGTTGCACAACGCCAGCTATGACTTCAACGACGAGCTGATTCCTTTGGGGGCCACCTACTGGGTGCGCCTGGCCGAAGCATGGTTGGCAAGGGCGCCCGCATGACGGGCACCGGCGAAGTCTTTTCCGACTCGTACGCCCAGGCTCGTGCACGGTTCCTCCAGGCGGCACACGGCGCCGGGCTGGAGGTCGAGTCCAAGCTCCATCCATCGAAGGGCCGCGATGGCGAAGAGCTGGCGATGGACGTGGCGCGTGACGGCCACCCCAATGCCGGCAGCCTGCTGATCGTCTCCAGCGCCTGCCATGGCGTCGAAGGTTTTTGCGGCAGCGCCGTGCAGTTGTCGGCCTTGCGCGATGCCGATTGGCGCGAACACGCCCGGCGGCGCGGCGTGGCTGTGCTCTATGTTCACGCGCTGAATCCGTATGGCTTTTCGCATATCCGCCGCACCACCCACGAAAACGTCGACCTGAACCGCAACTTCCACGACTTTTCGCGGCCGCTGCCGGTCAACGAGGCCTATCGCGAGATCCATGCCTTGTTGCTGCCCGAAGAATGGCCGCCGCCACCGGCCAACAACGCAGCCGTCGCGCAGCGCCTGGCGGCTGGCGGCGAGGCCGCATATCAGGCCGCCCTCACGCGCGGGCAGTACGAGTTTCCCGACGGCCTGTTCTTCGGGGGCACCGCGCCGACCTGGAGCAACCTGGCCTGGCGCGAGGTGCTGCGCTCGCACGGAGGGCGCGCCGCGCGCATCGCCTGGATCGATATCCACACCGGGCTGGGACCCAGCGGCGTAGGCGAACGCATCTACGCCGGCCGTGACGATGCGGCCGCCCTTGCGATGGCCCGCCAGTGGTGGGGCCGCAACGTCACCTCCATCTACGATGGATCGTCGACCTCGGCTTTTCTGACCGGGCTGATGTGCGGCGCGGTCTATGACGAATGTCCGCAGGCGCAATACACGGGCGTCGCCATCGAGTATGGAACGCTGCCTCTGATGGAAATGTTGCACGCGCTGCGGGCCGAGCACTGGTTGCATCTGCACCCGCAGGCCCCGGCGGCGCTGGCCGCACAGATCAAGCGTCGAATGAAGGATGCCTTTTGCGTGGACACCGAAGCATGGAAGGAACAGGTCCTGCGGCAAGCGCGCGAGGCGCTGTTCCAGGCGGCCGACGGACTGGCTTGACTATTCGGCTACGGCAAATCGCTGCCGGGCGATCTCCAGCAGCCCGCCGAAGATCAGGCTTTCCACCAGCTCGAACGCCACCGACATGTGTGGCGCCATTTTCCAGCCGGCGCCGCCCGTCATGAAGCAGGCCGGTTCGGCCCCGCAGTGCCGGCGCACATGCTGCACCATGCGCTCGATCGCCCCGGCGATAGCATAGGTACCGCCGCTCGTGAGGGCGTCGCTGGTATTGGTGGGGAACTCACGGACGTCGCCCGTGGGCACGTGCAGGCCGGCTGTCCCCGACTCCAGGGCGCGCAGCATGATGCCGTGACCGGGCAGGATGAAGCCACCGAGGAACCTGCCCTCCACATCCACTGCTTCCACTGTCACGGCCGTACCGACCATGACGACCACCAGGGGCCTGGGCGAGCCGCGGGCCAGCATCCGGTGCCGGGCACCGATCATCGCCACCCAGCGGTCCGCTCCCAGCCGCGCGGGGTGGTCATAGCCATTGACCAGGCCGGCTTCGCCGGCATTGGGCACCACCCAGTGCGCCGGTACGTCCCACAGTTCCTCCATCTGCTCCTCGACGCGCCGCTTCACGGCATCGGCGGCCACCGCGCAGCCCAGCATGCGCTCCGGAGGCGGGAGAGCCGACCAGGCGCCATCCGCCAGTTTGTCGATGTTTTCGAGGAACTCGGCACCGTGCGCGCGCAAGGCGGCGCCGGGGCGCGGAGCCTCATAAAGCGCCCACTTGAGGCGGGTATTGCCAACGTCGACTGCGAGGAACGGCATCGCGTCCTTAATCTCCGCCGGGCCGTGTTGAGGATACGGGCGCTGCTCCGGTTGGCGGCGCAGCGCAATCGGCCTGGGGAATGGCGATCATCCCACTGCTTCCAGCTGAACGCCGAAGGCCTGCAGGCTTTGCGCCAAAGCTCTCTCCTGTGCCTGCAGTTGCCCACAGTCGGCGACCGCCTGTTTCACGCGCAGCTGGAGATCGCGATGGGCTTCCATCGCAGCGTCCGCGCTAAGCACAGGCGAGCTGTCGTCCGCGGCGGCGGCCGCCAGCGCGGACAAGCGCTCCTGCCACGCCTGGACGTTCGGCGCGAGCGCCTGGCGTAGCAATTGAAGCAGCGCTGCGCGCCGCGCGGCCGCGCCTTGGGCGTGCTGGTGCGTCTGCTGCGCCGCGGAGCTCACGGCGCGCAACGCCTTCAGCCGTGTCACCAGGATTTCGCAGCGCGCCGCGTCGTCCTTGAGCTGCTCCTGGCCTGCCGGGTCCGCCGGCGCAGCCTGCCGGGCGTTGATCTGGTTGCGCATGTCGTGCAGCCAGCGCGTACCCTGCTCGATGATCTTGTCGATCGCACGGTATTCCACCTCGAGCTCCAGCACCGCAAGGTCGGCGGCCGTGGCCTGCTCCTGCTGTTTTTTCTGCGGGAGCTGGGTGTTGGCGCTCAGCCCTCGGACGACCTGGCCGACCTGCTCGAACTGGGCGGCGAATTCGACGCCGGCGCTGCGGCTCTTGCCAGTCGTGCGCGCCCACCAGCCGCGCCTTTGCAGCAGTGCGAAATCAAGCCGGGGCAAGGCTTCGGCCACGCCCGCCAATTCCGAAACCAAGGGCGCAACATCCCGCAGCAGCGCTTGCGCCTGAAGCTCCTCGCGCAATTCCCCCAAGCGCCGTACATGTACATGGCCGGCATCGGCGGCCATCTGATTCAGCCATGCTGCCGGCGAAGCCGCGCCCCTGGGTTTGATCTGCGCCAGCTTGGACGGAGTCATCAGGGAGGCGGTGCGATCGGAATCGGCCATTGGGCAGCAGCGAAATGGAAGAGTGAACCGGCAATATAAACTCTTTCGCGCGATGCGACTCAAATTGCGCCGAGCCAGCAGGCGCGCTGGATCGCCGCCATCTTGTTGTCGACCTTGAGTTTGCCCATTGCGTTGGCCAGATGGTAATTCACCGTGCGCTCGCTGCAGTGCAGCTGCAACGAACTCTCACGGGCAGTCAGCCCCCGAAAAGCCAGGACAAGGCATTCGCGCTCGCGCGGACTCAAGGTGGATCGTGCGTCGGCGATGCAGCGCTTGACCAGCGGCCAGATGTTCAGGGCCGACCAGACCAGCGAGGCCGCTTCGGACCGGTCCGTGAGTTCGCGCGGGCTGAACATGAAGCACTCGAAGGCGCGGCCCGCCGGCAGCGAGAACTCCACCCGCACCACCGTCTGGAATCCATGGGCCAGCCAAAGCAGTCGCCAGCGGCTGGAGCTCAGATGGTCGGATTTGGCGATGTATTGCCAGGCCACCAGCGGAGCATCCGAATCGCGCCACGGGGCGCCGAAATCGCGGCTTTCCGCCAGCGCCTTCGCGGCGTCCGCGACGAGCGGAGGGTGCACGGCGACCACCTGCCGGTCTTCACTGGTGCCGAAAGGGTCGGGGCCCAGCACGGCGACAGCCTCGACCGAAAATTCACGCAATGCACCCACCCAGTCGCTGAGGAGGCCGTCGAGGCTCACACTGTCAAAGTTAACAGGTACGCCCATGGGCTTGTCTTTTCGTATCTGAACGTGCTGAGACAATATCATCATCCACTGCCGCTCATGGCAGTCACGGGGCGCGCTTGATCTGAGGGACTTACTTGTCGTCGATACATGTGCTCTATACCGGTGGGGCGGAACTCCTAAAGTCGTGGGCATCCAACGAGGTGGTGCGGCCCCTGGTGGAGCCGATCCTCCACCCGTCGCGATGGCGCATTCGCGCGCTCGGCCTGTCCACGGCGTTGGGCCACCCCCTCTTCTACTGGATCTGGGCCAGGCTGCTGCCGCAGCCCTATGAGAACCTGTGGCTGCGCCTGCTGATGAGCGCCTTGGGAATCAGCCTGCTGGTCTTCCCCAGCATTACCGCCAGCCCCCCGAGCAAATTCGCGGCGGCGGTGTTCACGGCCATCTTCTGGATCACGCTGCCCTGGTTCTTTTCGTGGATGTACTTCTGCAACAACGGAAACACCGTCTGGCTGGCCAGTCTCGCGGCCATGTTCCTCATTTACTATCACCTCACCGACTGGCGCATTGCAACGCTTGGCAGCACCACTGGCGTATTGGTCGCTTGGATCCTCTTTCGCGCGGTCGGCCCGCAAATGCCGGGACTGTCCGACGAACAGGCTGCAACCAATGTGGTGGTGATCGCCTTCAGCTGGTTCATGGGCTTGATCCTGGGAATCTCGTCGTCGAACCTGCGGCGGGAACAGCTGAACTACACCTTGGGTACGATGGGCATCATGGCCCACGAGTTGCGCACGCCACTGGCCACCATGTCGCTGATCGGCGATGCCGTGCGGGGAGAAGCTTCGCGATGCGAACCCGAGCCCCGGCACACGCTCGAGAAGCTCGCCAGCCGGCTGCATGCGCTGGTGCGCAACATGAACCACCAGATCGACACGCAGATTGCCAACGCAAGGCTGATGCGCCTGCCGACCCATAAGGAGGCAGTCAGTGCCGCGGAGGTGGTGAGCGAAGCCGTCAACACCTACCCGTATCGCAGTTCGCGCGAACGCGAGATCGTTGCGCTTCAGATTCACAGCGATTTCCGGTTCGAAGGATCGCATTCGCTGTTTCTGCAGGTGGTTGCCAACCTGCTGAAGAACGCGCTGCGGTCACTGGCCGCGGCCAGCGCCGCGAGCCAGCCCGGTGACGTCGTGATCGAAGTGGGCAAAGCCGGCAATCGTGGCCGCGTCGTCGTCACCGACCGCGGCATGGGCATGGATGCCGACTTGCAGGCGCGCATCTTCGAGCCGTTCTTTTCCACCGACCGCGGCTCCGGGCACGGTCTGGGCCTGGCGTTCTGCCAACGCGTGATCCAGGCCGCCAACGGCACCATCCGCGTGCGCTCGGAGCTCACCCACGGAGCATCATTCGTCGTCGAATTGCCTATCCTCGGCCCCAACATGAACAAACAATCGCCTCTACCCGGAGCCAAACCATGAGCCTTTCCCTGTTTCACCGCCCGGGCACAGTGGTCTTCCTGGATGACGACCCGGACTATCTCGAGATGCTTGCCCTGGTACTGCCGCGCCACTGGCACATCAAGCTTTTCTTGCGGCCGGTCGAATGCATCAATTACCTCCAGCAGGAGCCGCCGTTCTGGGAAGCCGACGCCTGGAACCAGCAGCAGCTGATCGACCATTGGCGCGAGGGCAAGCGCCTGATCCCGCAGATCCTGGGGTATTGGTCGCAATACACGGAGCGCTATGCGCTCACGCGCGTGTGCGTGGTGGACTATTCGATGCCCGGCATGGACGGCTTGCAGGCCCTGGGCGAATTGGTCGATTGGCCGGGATCCCGCGTGCTGCTTACCGGCCAAGCCGACGAGCAGGTCGCCGTGCGGGCGTTCAACCGCGGCTTGATCGATCAGTTCATCGCCAAGCAGACTCCCGACATTTCGCGCCGGCTGATCGACGCGGTCGAGCACCTGCTTGCGACCCCCAATGCCCGTCATGCGCAAACCTGGCGGGCGACGCTCGGCCCCGAGCAGAACGCGCTGCTGCGCATGCCTTCGGTGGGGCGCGACCTGGCAGGCTTCGCAGCCAAGCGCTGGAATGAGCACGTCGTGATCGGCAGCCCGTTCGGGGTTCTCGGGATGGACGCCACAGGCCATGTCAGCTGGCTGCAACTCGAAACCTCGGAAGGGCTCCAGGCCATGGCCGAACTGGCCGAACTCGAAGGTGTCCCACCGTCGGGCCTGCAGGAAATCCGGCAGGGGTTGAAACTCGCCGATCTCGAATTGCGCCAGGGGCTCGGCCGCAGCGGGCCGCCACAATTGGCGGCGACCTTTCCAGTGGGCCAGGATGGCGCTTTGCTGGGCGCGTTGTTTGCAGTCGACTCGCCGCTGTGCCCCGACCCCGGAAACAGCTACAACAACTGGCTGGCACGGCAGAACAAGCGACATGTCCAGGGCTAGTGTCCGGGGAAGTGTAGCCAGGCGCTAGCCCTCCCGGTTTGCGTGACGCCTGGCGATGGGCCAGTTCCACGGCTTGACCTGAGCTGCGATTTCCCTGGCTACCGCCGCCACATGTTCCATTTCTGCATCGGTGAGCGCCGCGTTGAGCGTCAAGCGCACCATCGCGCGATTGCGGCTGGTCGCGGGCGCGCAGAATACGGCGCCGAACACGCCTCGCGACTCCAGGGCGTCGCGCAGTGCCAGCGTGTCGCTTTCCGCACCGGCCTCGAGCGAGATGATCTGCTCGCTGCCCTGATGAATTGGATAGCCCAATTCATGGAACGCGGCGCGCACGCGGCGGGTATTCGCGTGCAGTTGCCGGCGCGCCACGTCAGCGCGCTTGATGATTTCGAGAGTGGCGGCCAGCCCGGCGACTTCGTGGGGCAGCAGGCACGAGCTGAAGATGCTCGGATAGCTGTGGCACATCAGGTAGGGACGCAGTTCCGCGGGCATGGTGAAAAACCCGGCGCGGCCGGCGAAAGCCTTCGCGAGGCTGGCGGTGATGAAGTGCACCCGGTCCGTGAGGCCCAGCATCGCGCA
>DATNCB010000210.1:0-1158 GCA_035571715.1 Ramlibacter sp. | reverse complement strand
GATACGAAATTGGGTTCTGACCCCATTTTTGTCTCGATGAACGTCGCCGACGTGCTCGATCTCACCGTGAGCGAGGCGGCAGCGCTGTTCGCCAATGATCGCGAGGTGATCCGCGCGCTGCAGCCGATCATCGACGTCGGGCTGGAATACGTGAAGCTGGGTCAGCCGGTGCCGACTTTGTCCGGCGGCGAATCGCAGCGCCTCAAGCTCGCCGGCTTCCTGGCGCAGGCCGCGAAGAGTGCCAGCACCAGCCGGCAAGGCATCGCCAGGCGCGGCACGCTCTTCATGTTCGACGAGCCGACCACCGGCCTGCACTTCGACGACATCGCCAAGCTCATGCGCGCGCTGCGCAAGCTGCTGGAAGCCGGCAATTCGGTGATCGTCATCGAGCACAACCTGGACGTGATCCGTGCCGCCGACTGGCTGATCGACCTGGGCCCGGAAGGCGGCGATGCCGGCGGCCTGCTAATCGCGGAAGGCCCGCCCGAAGAAGTGAAGCTGCATGCGAGTTCGCACACAGCCAAGGCTTTGCGCGAGTACGACAGCACGCTGGGGCTGGGTGCGCTGCGCGTCGAGGAGCGGTCCGCTTCTTACTCCCTCCCCCTCCCGGAGAGGGCGGGGGTGGCGGCAGGCCAGTCGAACAATCCCCGGGCCATCCAGATCGTCAACGCTCGCGAGCACAACCTCCAGTCGCTGTCGGTCGACATTCCGCACAACAAATTCAGCGTGGTGACCGGCGTGTCGGGGTCGGGCAAATCAACCCTTGCGTTCGACATCCTGTTCAACGAAGGGCAACGGCGTTATCTCGAGTCGCTCAACGCCTATGCGCGCAGCATCGTGCAGCCGGCGGGCCGGCCCGAGGTCGATGCGGTGTACGGCATTCCGCCCACGGTGGCGATCGAGCAGCGGCTGTCGCGGGGCGGGCGCAAATCGACCGTGGGCACCACCACCGAGGTCTGGCATTTCCTGCGCCTGCTCTACGTCAAGCTCGGCGTGCAGCACTGCGTGAACGAGGGTGCCGAAGTGCGGCCGCAAACGCCGGACAGCATCGCCGCGCAGCTGATGCGGCGCTATCGCGGCCAGCACATCGGCCTGCTGGCGCCGCTGGTGATCAACCGCAAAGGCGTGTACACCGAACTGGCCGACTGGGCGCGGCCG
>DATNCB010000209.1:0-4742 GCA_035571715.1 Ramlibacter sp. | reverse complement strand
CCGATCAGCGAAAAAGTGCGCAGCAGCGCGACGCCCAGTACCAGGTGCGGAATGATCAGGGGCGACAGGAACAAGCCGTTCAGGAAATCGCGGCCCGGAAACTGGTGGCGCGAGATCGCCAGCCCCGCCGGCACCGCAATGGCCGTCGCCAGCGTGGCAGCCAGGAACGCCAGCGCCAGGCTGTTCTTGAAAGACTGCACGAAATCGGAATGGGCGAACACCGCCTTGAACCAGCGCAGCGACACGTGCGTGGTGGGAATACTCAGCGTGTTCTCGGGCGTGAAGGCGACGACGCATACGATCACCAGCGGCGCCAGCATGAAGGCGATCACCAGCGCGTTGAACACGAGGGCGAGCGGGCCGTTTTTGCTCATGATGATCCGGCCCTCACCCGAGCGCCTTCTTGTACGACCGCTCCATCACGCGGTTGTAGCTGAGCATCACCACCAGATTGGCCAACAGCAGCGTCAGCGCGATCGCAGCTCCGAGCGGCCAGTTCAGCTCGTGCAGGTACTCGTCGTACACCACCGTAGCCACCATCTTCAGCCGCCGGCCACCGAGCAGGCCGGGAATGGCGAAAGCACTGGCCGACAGGCCGAACACGATCAGGCTGCCTGAAAGCACGCCGGGCAGCACCTGCGGAAAAATCACCCGGCGCAATGTGGTGAAGTGCGAGGCCCGAAGCGACAACGCGGCATCCTCGACGCCCGGATCGAGTTTTTGCAGCGATGTCCACACCGGGATCACCATGAACGGCAGCATCACGTGGACCAGGGCGATGATGACCGCCGTCTCCGTATAGAGGATGCGCACCGGCGGCAGGCCGACGGCACGGATCGCCTGGTTGACCAGGCCTTCGGGCCCGAGCAGCATGCTCCAGCCGAAAGCGCGCACGACGACCGACACCAGCAGCGGGGCCAGCACCACTAGCAGCAGGATCGATCTCCAGGGCTTTTGCATCCGGCTGAGCACATAGGCCTCGGGAGCGCCGACCACTATGCAGACCAGCGTGACCAGGCCCGAAATCCAGAACGTCCGCCAGAAAATGCGCAGGTAATAGTCGTCCGTCAGCACGGCGGCGTAATGCGCCAGCGTGAAGCCGCTCTTGACACCGGTCGCGTAGTCGAACACCTGAAAGGACAGGACCGCCGTGAGGGCCAGCGGCACCAGCAGCAGGCAGGCGAACAGTACGAACGCCGGCGCCGAAAGCAGCCACGGCGCGCGGCTCACGCGAGGCGCGGAGCTTGCGCCGCCGGGGAGGACCGCCGCCGCTGCGGTCATGCCATCGCCTCGGCTTGCCCTTGCGGCTCGCGCGGCAGGTGCGAGGCGCCGGGCAGCAGGCGCACCAGCGGCGCCGACCAGTCCAGGCCCACGGCCATGCCCTCTTCGGCCGGATCGCCGCCATCGTTGGAGCAGACCACCACCATCTCGCCGAGGGCCGTGTCGACCTGGTAGAGCCATTGGCTTCCCAGGAAGAATCGCTCGCCGACCGTGCCCGCGAGGCGGCCCTGTCCTTGCGGGACGAGGCGGATTTTTTCAGGACGCAGGCTCAGCACCACCGCGTCGCCGACGGTGACGCCGGGCGCGTTCACCTGCAGCGACACCGATCCGACTTGCACCGTGGCCGGCGCGCCAGTGGCACTGACCCGGCCTTCGAGCAGGTTGGCCTTGCCAACGAAGCTGGAAATGAAACGCGTCTGCGGATGCTCGTACAGGCGGTGCGGCCGGTCGATTTGCGTGATACGGCCGGCCTCCATGACCACCACCCGATCGCTGATCGACATCGCCTCGGTCTGGTCGTGCGTGACCATCACCGTCGTGGTGCCGACCTTGCGCTGGATCTGGCGCAACTCGAACTGCATCTCTTCGCGCAACTTCGCATCCAGGTTGGATAACGGCTCATCGAGGAGCAGCACCGGAGGCTCGATCACCAGTGCGCGCGCCAACGCGACCCGCTGCCGCTGGCCGCCGGACACCTCGCGGGGGTAACGCTGCGCGAACGGCTCCAGATGCACCAGCGCCAGTACGGCCTCGACCCGCTCGCGCCGCTCCGCTTTCGGGACCTTCTTCATCTCCAGCCCGAAGCTCACGTTGTCGCTCACGGTCATGTGGGGGAAAAGCGCGTAGCTCTGGAACACGATGCCCAGTCCGCGCGTGTTCGGCTTGGCGTGGGTGATGTCGCGGCCATCCAGGTTGATGCGGCCGGCGCTGACCTCGGCGAACCCGGCGATCATCTGCAGCGTGGTGGTCTTGCCGCAACCGGAGGGCCCGAGCAGCGACACGAATTCGCCCTTCTCGACCGACAGGTTCATGTCGATGACCGCGCGCGTGGCGCCGTAAGACTTGGCCACATCCGTCAAGGTCAGAAAAGACATAGCGAACACCTTTGCAAGCAGGCTGCATGGCGGCTCGGGAATACGCCCCGCAATGCCGCCGGACAAGGCTGGATGCTAGGACAATCCAAAAAATCCAGTCAACGGGTTATTCCGCATACAGAGATTTATTTCTGTATTATTCCGATATGCGAAATAATATCTACTGCATCATTATTAACATTCCGATGGGCGAGCATACATGACAGAGAACGACACCGCCTCCAGCAGCGTTCAGCGAGCGTTTGCAATCATCCGCGCCCTGGCAGACACCCAGGCCAAGGGCGGGCGCGTCACTCACGTGGCCAAGGCCACCGGGCTGACCCAGGCCACCACGCATCGCTTATTGCAAAGCCTGGTGGGCGAGCGCGTCGTGGAGCAGGACGAGCAGTCCAAGCTGTACCGGCTCAGCATCGATTTCTTCGCGCTGGCGGCTCGCGCCGGCGATTCGATGGATCTGCGCGCACTATGCCGCCCGTCGCTGCTGCGGCTATGCGCGAGCCTCGGCGACACCATCTTCCTGCTGGTGCGCAGCGGCTTCGATGCTGTCTGCCTGGACCGCAGCGAAGGGCCGTTCCCGATCCGCTCGTTCACCGGAGACATCGGCGGGCGGGTCGCGCTCGGCGTGGGCCAGGGCAGCCTGGCCATCCTCGCGCTGCTGCCCGAGGCGGAGCGCGAGGAAGTGATCCGCTTCAACCTGCCCCGCGTGCGCGAATTCGGCGTCCTCGACGAGGTCTACCTTCGCACGGAGATCGAACGCGTCCGCCAGCTCGGTTATGCGGGCCGCAACAGCGGCTTGCTCGAAGGGATGGCCGGCGTGGCTGTTCCCGTGATCGACCGAGGCGGTCGCCCCGTCGCGGCACTCAGCGTGGGCACGATCTCGTCACGGCTGAGCCCGGATCGATTGCCCACGGTGGTGGAATTGCTAAAGCGCGAAGCCACGGCCATCGGTGGGAAGATTAATCCTTTCGACGCCACTTTGCGCCGGCCAGCGCAAAGCCTCGCGCGCGCCGACGAGCCCGCAAGGGGCTAGACGACCAAGAGCGCACTGCTATCCAGATATCAGAACAGGGGTTTCCCATGACCTACGCTAACGACACCGCATCCATTTTCAACGCGCTGGGGCTCGCGCCCAACCTCGCCGCCGATGCCGGACTCGAAGTGCGCACACCCGTCGACGGCAGCCGGCTGGCCTGCATTGCTTTGAGCGGCACCGCTTCGATCAACGAGGCAATCGACGACGCCCACCGGCGCTTCCTGGAATGGCGCGACGTTCCGGCGCCGAAGCGCGGCGAACTGGTGCGAGCTTTCGGTGAAACGGTGCGCCGGCACAAGAGCGAGCTCGGCCGCCTGATCTCGCTGGAAACCGGGAAGATCATTCAGGAAGGCCTGGGCGAAGTGCAGGAGGTGATCGACATCTGCGAATTTGCCGTCGGCCTGTCGCGCCAGCTCTACGGCCTGACCATCGCCAGCGAACGGCCCGACCACAAGCTGCTGGAGACCTGGCATCCGCTCGGAGTGACCGGCGTGATTTCGGCCTTCAACTTCCCGATGGCCGTGTTTGCCTGGAACGCGGCGCTGGCTCTCGTGTGCGGCAACACGCTGGCCTGGAAGCCGTCGGAGAAGACCCCCTTGAGCGCGCTGGCTCTGAATGGACTGCTGCTGCGCGCGGCAAACGAGCAGGGATTCGACGTTGAAGGTCTGAGCTGCGTGCTTATCGGCGACCGCACGACCGGCGAGACGCTGGTTTCCCATCCGCGGGTGAAGCTGATCAGCGCGACCGGTTCCAGCGGGATGGGCAAGAACGTGGGCATCGCCTGCGCCACGCTGTTCAAGCGGTCACTGCTCGAACTGGGCGGAAACAACGCGGCCATCGTCTGCCCCTCGGCCAACCTCGATCTGGTTGTGCGCGCCACCGCCTTCGCCGCCGCCGGCACGGCCGGCCAGCGCTGTACCAGCATGCGGCGGCTGATCGTGCATCGCTCGATCTACCCGAGGCTGGTCGAGCGCCTGGTCGATGTCTATGCCCGGCTGCCGGTGGGCAACCCGCTCGAGGAAGGAACACTGGTCGGCCCGCTGATCGACGGCCGCGCCTGGAACGCGATGCAGGCCGCCCTGTCCGCCGCCCGCTCGCTGGGCGCCAAGGTCCATTTCGGCACGCACGAGACCGTCGCGGGAACGGGGCACTATGTCAGGCCCGCGATCGTGGAACTGCCTGAACAGACGGGCCCCATGCTGCAGGAAACCTTCGGCCCGATCCTCTACGTGTCGCCCTATGACCGGTTCGAGGATGCGATTGCCATGAACAACGCGGTCGTTCACGGCCTGTCCTCGGCCATCTTCACCCAGGACCTGCGCGAAGCCGAGGTT
>DATNCB010000208.1:0-6451 GCA_035571715.1 Ramlibacter sp. | reverse complement strand
GCCAAGGGCTTCATGTTCGATTGCCACACGTGCGGCCAGTGCGTGCTGTCGGCCACCGGCATGGCTTGCCCGATGAATTGCCCCAAGCAGATGCGCAACGGTCCGTGCGGCGGCGTGCGCGACGACGGAACCTGCGAGGTCGATCCGCAGATGCGCTGCGTCTGGGTCGAAGCCACCGAGGGCACCAAACGCATCGCCGCCGACCACCAGGCCCATCCGACGCCGCTACTGGCCGCCATCGATACCCGCAATGCGGGCCGCTCCACCTGGATGCGTGTGATCCAGGGCGATGCCGAGCCGGCCTTCCAGCCGCCGGTGGGCGAACGCGTGACGCCGGAGTCGCGGCTCGGTCCGTTCGAGCGCGCCTGCCGCTCGGGCGAGTTCGTCGTGACGGTCGAACTGGGACCGCCGGACTCGGCCGACCCGCAGGCGCTATTGCAACGCGCGCAGCGCTTCAGCGGACTGGTCGACGCAATCAACGTGACCGACGGCGCGGGCGGCAATTGCCATATGTCGAGCGTGGCGGCTTCCGCGATTCTGGTCGCACACGGCTTGCCGGCGGTCTATCAGATCACCTGCCGCGACCGCAACCGCATCGCCATCCAGGGCGACATCCTCGGCGCCGCGGCCCTGGGCGTGCAGAACATCCTGTGCCTGACCGGCGACGACGTCAGCCAGGGCGATCATCCGCAGGCCAAGCCGGTGTTCGACCTCGACGCGGTCTCGCTGCTGCACATCGCGCGCGGCATGTGCGACCAGGGCCAGTTCGCGTCGGGCCGTAAGCTGGAGACGCCGCCCGATCTGTTCATCGGCGCCACGGCCAATCCGTTCGTCCCGCCCTACCGCGACCGCGTCGCCAACCTGGAAAAGAAGATCGTCGCCGGCGCCCGCTTCATCCAGACCCAGTTCTGCTTCGACGTCGAGATGTTCGAAGACTTCATGCGGGCAGTGCGAGAGCGCGAACTGCAGCGCCGCGCCAAGCTGATCGTGGGCGTCGGCACCTTGGGCAGTGCCAAGGCGCTGGCGTGGATGGCCGCGCACGTGCCGGGCGTGCACGTGCCGGCCAGTTTGCTCGAGCGAATCGGCGCCGCAGAGGATCAGCGGCTCGAAGGCCAGCGCGTGTGCATCGAGACCATCCGCGCGCTCACCCAGATCGAGGGCGTGGCCGGCGTGCACGTGATGGGCCACCGCAACGAGGACGTGCTGGCCGAGATCATTCGCGAGTCGGCCTTGGGACCTGTCAGTCGGCTGTCGCGCCCGAAGCCTTGACCACCTTGGCCCATTTGTCGATCTCGGCGCGAATGAACGCGTCGAATTGTTCCGGCGTGTCGCCCACGGGTGACAGCCCGATCTGATCCATCCGCGCCTTGGTGTCCGGCGACTGGACAACCTTCGCAAGGTCGGCACTGATCTTGTTGACGATGCTGCGCGGCGTTGCGCTCGGCACCACGGCACCGAAGACGCTTTGCACGCTGAACCCCGGCAGGGTTTCCGCGACCGTCGGCACATCCGGTGCGATCGATGACCTTGTGGGACTCATGATGGCGATGGGCTTCAGGTTGCCTGACTTGATGTGCGGCAGCGAGGAGAAAAGCGGATCGATGAGCAGGTCCACCCGGCCGGAAAAGACGTCCGGATAGGCGCCGCCGGAGCCCTTGTAGGGCGCGTGCAGGACGTCGATGCCGGCGGTGGACTTCAGCAGTTCGCCGCCCAGATGCATCGAGCTGCCGCTGCCGGGCGAAGCATAGGTCAGCTTGCCCGGCTTGCTTTTGGCCAGCGCAATCAGCTCACTGAGATTTTTCACCGGCAATGACGGAGCCGCCGTGATGACGATCGGCGAAATCGCCAGCATGCCTACCCCGGAGAGATCCTTCAGCGTGTCGAACGGCATGTTCTTGCGCAGGCTCGGATTGATCACATGCGAAGTGACGACCAGCCCGATGGTGTGCCCGTCCGGTGGCGACTTCGCCACGAAGTCGGTGCCCAGGACGGTGCCGGCGCCCGCCTTGTAGACGACGAGCACCGGCTGCTTCCACATCTCGCTCAGCTGTCTTTCAAGCAGCCGCGCCAGGATGTCGATCGCGCCTCCAGGCACGTTGGGGACGATCAGGGTGACGGGCTTCGTTGGAAATGCCTGGGCGCCGGCCGCCAGCGGCAGCAGGGCACAGGCTCCAATCGCGAGCAGCCGTTTGAACATCTTCATCAGGTTTCTCCGTTGACGTCCCAGCTTAGAACAGGTGGCGTATTCCCAGTTCCAGGCCGCTGGAGTTCTGGCCTGGCAGCGGCGCCCGGTTGCCGCTGACCGTGTAAACGCCCTGGCCGCTGTTCTTCAGGCGGGCGTACGTGCCGTACAGAGCCGTGCGCTTGGACAGGTCGTGAACATAGCCCACAGCCAGTTGCGTCGCATCGTTGGCGCTGCGCGCGGAGGTGTCGGCATTGCGCAATGCGTTGTCGCTGCGATCGTCCAGCCGCGCGTAGCTCAAGCGGATCTTGCCGACAGGACTGACTGGAATGTGCGCGCCGATCTCAGCCGTGTTCTTGCGCACGTTGCCGCCGGTGATTTCAACCTTCACCACGTTGTACAGCACGAAAACCTTCACCAGGCCCGAAGCCGAGGCCCAGCTGCCGCCGATGTTGGCGTGCGTGTAATTGCCGGTAGTGGCCGTCGGCTCGTTGTGCGTGCGGGTCAGGGCGCCGGCCACGTCGAACTGCCCGGCCGCATAGCCGATCCGGAAGCCCGCGAAATTGCCGTCCTTTTCAGTTGGCGTGCCGCTCGAGTTCTCGCCCAGGCCGACCATGGCCATACCGTAAACGCCGCCCAGGTTAGCCGGCAGCCAATAGCTGACCGTGTTGCTGCCGGTGATTTGCGTGGGCATTGGAGCAGTGGTGACCCCGGCAAAGGTGAAGTTGCCCGCGCGTCCTACGCCGTTGGCGTTGAACGGATCGAAGTAGATGCTGTTCCAGTGGGTCGGGATGAAGTCATGTCCCAGCCGCAGTTCGCCCAATTGGTTGGTGCCCAGGCTCACATAGGACACGCGGTCGAACTTGATGCCCTCACGGCCCGCGATGGCGGCCCCGGCGCCGCTGGCCTGGTTGTTGGAATTGGTCGGGCGGCCCTGGCCATCGTCTGGGTTCAAGCTGGCCTCGAGCCAGAAGCCCGCATACATGCCTCCGCCCAGGTCCTCCACGCCACGAAAACCGAGGCGGCTGGTGGACAGTCCGCCATTGCCCACCATCGTGCTCCTGCCGGTGCCGCCGGCGTCGAAGCTTTGCAGGTTGACGTCCACGACGCCAAACACGGTGAGGCTGGATTGGGCCTGCGCCGCCCCGCACGCCAGGGCGATGGCCGACAACAAAAACACTTTCTTCATTACTCGTCTCCTCTTTGGTTAAAAAAAACCTGCCCCTGTTCGACCCTATTTCCGCTGCCATGAACGGCCGGCGGATAGCGGTTCCTTATGTTCTCAGTTCGATTCGGCGGGTCCGGTGCGCACCAGCACCGCGCCTTCGGATAACGGACCCACAGTGCGCCGGTATTGCTGCAGCCAGCCCACGTCATGCGCCACTGCCGGCGCGCGCCACTGCGCCCGGCGGCTTTGCCACTCGGCCTCGGTCAGATCGGCATCGACTCGGCGCGTGTCCAGGTCGATGGTGATCATGTCGCCGTCGCGCACCAGGCCCAGCGGTCCTCCGGTCGCGGCTTCGGGCGACAGTTCGGCCACCACCAGCCCTTTGCAGACCAGCCCCGACAAGTGCCCGTCGGTCAACATCGCCACCCGATCGCCCAGCCCCGCGCCATCGATGGCGAACACGACCCGCGATGCGCCTCCGCCCATCGCCGGGCCGCCGCAAACGCCTACGCCGCGCATGACCACCACGTGGCCCGGCCGGATGCGCCCGTCCTTGAGCGCTGCGATGGCCTCGTCGCTGGTCCAGAAGCAGATCGCCGGGCCGGTGAAGCGGCGAAATTTGCGCTCCACGATGCCCGGCTTGGTGAGGCCGGACTCCGGCGCCAGATTGCCGCGCAGCAGCACGATAGCCGGATGCGACGCTACCGGGCGGCCGATAGGACGAATCACCTCCGCGTCGGCCACGGTCACGCCGCGCAGGTTGTCGGCGACCGTGCTGCCGGTCACGGTGCGCACGCCCGCGTCCAGCAGCGGCTCGAGCTGCTTCATCAGCGCCCGGCAGCCGCCTGCGGCCTCGAATTGCTCGATGGTATGTTCGCCGATCGGGCGCACGCCGGCCAGCACCGGCATCTTGGGGCCCAGCTGCTCGAACAGGCTGTAGACATCGACGCCACACTGTCCCTCGGCGGCCACCGCCTGCAGGTGCTTGACCGCATTGAGCGAGCCTCCGATGGCAAGCACGCTGCGCACCGCATTGGCGAAGGCGCCGGGCGTGAGGATATCGCGGGGCTTGCAGTCATCCCACACCATTTGCACGATCCGCGCGCCGGCGGCACGCACATCGGCCATCATCTTCGGGCTGTTCGCCGCTACCGGCGCGCTGCCGGGCAGTGCCATGCCGAGCGCTTCGCACACGATGTGCATGGAATTCGCGGTTCCCATCCCGGAACACACGCCGGGACTGCGAATGGCTTCGCGGCTCATGCCCACCAGTTCCTCGACGGGCATCTTGCCGGCGACGGCGTGCATGGCTCCGATGAATACGTCCTCGATATCGACGTGCTTGCCGTTGTATTCGCCGCTGGCCTGGTAACCGCACGGCACCATGATCGTGGGAATGTTCAGGCGTGCCGCGGCCATGAGCTGGCCGGGCACCGTCTTGTCGCAGGAGGTGAGGCAGACCATCCCGTCCAGCTGCGCGCCTTCCACTGCAACCTCGATGTCGTTGGTCACCAGGTCTCGCGCGCCCAGCATGTAGGCGCCGCGCGCTCCGGCGCCGGTGATGAAGTCGCTGGGCGCCGCCGTGCGGATCTCGAACGGCACGGCGCCGGCCGCGCGAATCGCTTCCTTCAGCACCTTCGCCACCCCGTCGAGATGGCTGAAGCACGCGGCCAGTTCCGACGAGCTGTTGACGATGGCGATCTTCGGCTTCTCGCAATCGGCCTCGGGGATGCCCAGCGCCCGCCAATGCGCGTTGCGCACCGACCAGAGGTACGAGCCGCGCGGGAAATTGCTGCGCAGAGGACGCTTCATCGGGCCGCTCCGGTTTTCTTCCTGGTAATTTCGACGACGCCGCGATCCGCATCCACGCGGACCCAGTCTCCGGTCTCGATGCATTCAAGCGGATCGCGGTCGAAGTCCGTCATCGACGGCGCATGGGTCACCACTGCGCCGAGCGCGATCTTGGTGGTCATCTCATTGAACAGGAAGGCTGCCGGGGCCACATTCATCAGGCGCGCCATGTGGAACGCGGCGGACCAGCCGGAAGAACCTTTGGCGCCCGGGAACACCAGCACCTTGCCCGCGAAACTCTGGCCGCGCAGCTCGTGCCGCGTCTCGACGATCGTGCCGGTTCGCGAGTCGATGCCGCCCCAGCCCGAGATCCGGTCGCGCGTGACCAGCGCTTCGCCCTCGGCGACGCCGGGTACCACCTTGCGGCCGTGAATGACGATGACGCCGCTCGCGCCGGCGACGCGCTGTTGCGCAGCCGAATCGCTCATGCGTAGCCTCCGTTCCAGCGGCCGGTGCACGCCGCATCGATGCATTGCTCCGTCGTGCCGAACCAGGCTTGCACGCCCAGGATAGCGGGCAGGTAGTGGGCCTGCTTGGCCGAATCGAGCGCCACGGTTCTGGTGCCCTTGGGAACCGCGCGGCTCATGGCCGAACAACTGTCGGTCATCAGGATGCCGCCGGCGTCTTCGATGATCCGGGTGTAGCCATTGCGGTCGGCCACAGACTTGATCGCGCGCGGCGTGAAGATCCACAGCTCGCAGTTCGCATGAACCTTGCGGCCTTCGATCAGTTGAGCGGCTTCGCGGATCTGCTCGATCGTGTAGTGCGGGCAGCCCAGCATCACGTACTGGACTTCGGCTTCCTTGCCGGTCGCATTGATTTTTTCGTAGGTAGCGCGCCGCTGCGCCTCGCCATAGTGCAACACTTCGATCGGGGTGTTGCCGCCCAGCGCCTGCTCCAGCGTGAACGCCTCCGGCGTCACCCCGACGATGTGGTACATCTCCACGCCGCCTGAAGATGAAGCCGCGGCGCCGAAGTGCTTCAGGCGCGGCAGGTTCGGCACGCGGCCGATGCCGTGCCGGCTGTACACCACCGGAACGCGTTCCTGTACCAGATCGCCGATGTAGTAACCCAGCAAACCCCAGTCCTGGACCGATTCCACCTCCACCTCCAGTTCCACCACATGGGTGGCGCGGCGCGGCGCGTCGAGGTGATAGCCCCAGTCGGGGATGCGGCCTGTCAGCATGGCGGCGCCGCAGCTCTCGCGCCCCTCCGTATTCGTCCGCCCTCCGAGCACCGAATTGCAATAG
>DATNCB010000207.1:0-7258 GCA_035571715.1 Ramlibacter sp. | reverse complement strand
CTGGAAGTAGGCGGCAAAGCCCAGCAGCATGAGCACGACCATCAGGTAGCGCGTGAGCGCGGGGTGGTCCAGCGCCCATTTCGAGAGGTTGAAGCCCTCTTTCGGTTGCGTCATGTTCATGCCGGCCTCACTTGGCGGCCGGCAAGGTCGCGGCGCGAGCGGTGCCGGCGGCGCTGGCGACGCTCCTGGCAGCTTCCTGCTCCGCCGCCGCCGTACTCTGGGCTGTCTTTTCCTGGTAAATGGTCACCTTCTGGCCCGGTGACAGCACATGCACGCCAGCCGACACCACCAGCATGCCGGGCTGCAAGCCGGCCGCGACCACGGCCTCGTTGCCATCGGCAGTCGCGATTTCGATCGGCTGCGACGACACGGTCATGGTGGACTTGTCGAGCACCCACACGGCCGTCCCCTGCCCTTCCCTTCGCAGCGCACTGGTCGGAAGCTTGAGAACGGGCGTGCCGGCATGGCTCAATGCCTGTGGCGACACGTAAACGGTTGCACCCAATGCCGGTGCGGCGGCGGCATCCAGCGAAACCTTGATCGGATAGGTCCGCGTGACCGGATCGGCGCTGGCGGCGACTTCACGCACCTTGCCGCGCAGTGCCTGGCTGTCGGCCCAAACCCGAACGGTGACGTCCGAGCCGGGCTTGACCGCGGCCACCTTGTCTTCGGGCACCGAGAACACCACATCGCGCGGCCCGTCCTGGGCAATCCGGACGATCGGCATTCCGGCCGTGACCACCTGGCCCGGCTCCGCCTCGACGGCGGTGATCACGCCGGACACGTCAGCCACGAGGCTGGTGTATCCCGCCTGATTGCCCTGGGATGCCAGCTGCGCCTTGACCTGGTCGAATTGGGCCTGCGCCGCCTTCAACGTGGTCTCGCGCCGCTCGAGTTCGGCGCCGCTGATGAAGTTCTGGTCCTTCAGGGCAGCATAGCGCCTGAAATCCGCCGCCGCCAGGTCCCGATTGGTGGCCGCCGCGGCGACCTGGGCCCGGGCCGCATCCGCAGCCAGACGGTAGTCCTGCGCATCCAGTTGCGCCAACACTTGCCCTGCCTTGACGCGCTGACCGACCTCAGCTTGGCGCTTGGTGATCTTGCCTGCCACGCGAAAGCCAAGCCGGGACTCGACGCGAGGCCGTACCTCGCCGGCGAATTCATGGCCCGACTGAATGGTGTCGACGCCGACGGTGAGCACCTTGACGGACCGCACCGGTTCTTGGGCCACTTCCGGTTTGCTGCAAGCCACCAAAGCCATCGACGCGGCAAGAGCGAGGCAGAGTGCGACGAAGCGGTATTTGAACATGATAAAGATGAGCTAAAAGTACGCGAAACAAGTCACTAATGACTGACCGGTTAGTAATCTAGGATAATCGTCAGCGCTTGTCAAGCGACAATCCCGGGCTGATCCGACCATGCCCGAGGCCACTGTCCCCCGTCCCGAGATGTCTGCGCTCTTGCGTGGGGTCTCACGCTCGTTCTACGTATCGATCCGGCTGTTGCCGTCCCAGCTGCGGCAACCCGTCTCGGTGGCCTATTTGCTGGCGCGGGCAACGGATACGGTGGCCGACAGCGCCAAGTTGCCGGCGGAGGAGCGCAGGGACAAGCTCGACAGCCTGGTGGAGGCCATCGAAGGCCGCATCCGAGCGTCCGATATGGCCGCCAGCCTGGCCGCGCTGGGATCGCTGCAAACTGATCCTGAAGAGCGCAACCTGATCCTCGCCCTGCCGCAATGCCTGGGCTGGCTGGAGCAATTGGCCCCCGCCGATCGCGAGGACGTTCGCGCCGTACTGCGCCACATCACGTACGGACAGGCCATCGATATCGAACGATTCCCGCAAGGCGCACCGATCATGGCGCTCCAGACGTCGAGCCAGCTGGACGAATACACCTACCTGGTCGCTGGCTGCGTGGGCGAGTTCTGGACCGAGCTGTGCTTTCGGCATCTGCCCCGTTTTGCCCGGTTGCCAAAGCACGAGATGCGTGACCTGGGCCGCGCCTACGGGATGGGCTTGCAGCTGGTGAACATCCTGCGCGATGCCGGGACCGACCTCGCTGCCGGACGCTGCTACTTTCCGGCCGACGAACTGGCCACTGTCGGGCTCCGGGCCCAGGACCTCGTCGCGGAACCCGAGCGGTTCACGCGAGTGTGGAACCGCTGGCAGGCGCAGGCACAACGCGGGCTCGAGTCCGGCATGCGGTACGCCGATGCGGTGACCAGCCGCCGCGTGCGCGCGGCCAGCGCGATGCCCGCATTGATCGGAGCGCGCACACTGGCGCTGCTGCGATCGGCCGGCCCGCAACGCTTGCAACGCAGGGTCAAAGTGCCGCGGCATGAAGTGCGGTCGATACTGGCGCGGCTCGCCTTCACGCTGGCAGCCCGCGCGCCGCTACAAGCACTGTTTGGCCGCCTGCAAGGCGCGACCGGAGACAGCTGATGGGAAAATCGCCGGCCATGACGCCGCAACAGTACGTGCAGGAAAAAGCCGCTGGATCGGGAAGCAGCTTCTATTACGCGTTCCTGTTCCTGCCCAAGCCGCGGCGCGCCGCGATCACCGCTTTTTATGCTTTCTGCCGCGAAGTCGACGATGTGGTGGACGAAGTGACTGACTCCGCCGTGGCCCGGACCAAACTGGCCTGGTGGCAGGTGGAAGTCGCCAAAGCGTTTGCCGGACAGGCCACCCATCCGGTGATGAAAGCCTTGATGCCGTGCGTACCCTCGTTCGGCATCCAGCAGGCGCATTTGCAGGCGGTGATCGAAGGCTGCCGGATGGACCTGGACCAGACCCGTTACCTCGACTTTCCCTCGCTGGAGCGCTACTGCCATCTGGTCGCCGGCGTCGTAGGCGAAGTCTCGGCGCACATCTTCGGCCAGGCGGATCCGCGCACCACCGAATACGCGCACAAACTGGGGCTGGCGTTCCAGCTGACCAACATCATCCGTGACGTCGGCGAGGACGCGCGGCGCGGGCGCATCTACCTTCCGCTGAGCGAGCTGCAGCAGTTCGACGTGAAGGCGCACGAAATCCTCAATCGGAAGTATTCGCAGCGGTTCAGCGCGCTCATGAAGTTCCAGGCGGAGCGTGCGCATCGCCTTTATGACCAGGCGCTGGCACTGTTGCCCGCCGCCGACCGGCGCAGCCAGAAACCGGGCCTGATGATGGCCAACATCTACCGAACCCTGCTGCGCGAGATCGAGCGCGACGATTTCCAGGTGCTGCACCAGCGCGTGAGCCTGACGCCGCTGCGCAAGTTCTGGCTGGCCTGGAAGGTACAGGCGCTGGGCAGACTCTGAACTCTACCGCGCGGTCACTGCAAGAGCCGGCACAACTGCGCCAGATCGTTCAGTGTCACATGGGGCTCCAGCACGTGCGGCCACTTGTGCTGCGAGCGGTTGACCCAGGCCGCCTGCATGCCGGCGTTGATCGCGCCAAGCGCATCCAGCGTCGCATCGTCGCCCACGTGCAGCACGCTTTCGGGCGTGAGGTTCACCGCGCCGGCGGCGGCGTGAAAGATGCGCGGATCGGGCTTGCCCACGCCGAACTCCCGGGCCGTAATGTTGGCCCGGAAATAGGAATCCAGGCCCATGCGGCCAAGGTCGGAATTGCCATTCGACACGGCCACCAGCGGGAAACGTGCCGCCAGGAACTGCAGCGCCGGCTTGACATCTTCGAACAGCGTCACACGTTGGCGCTCGGCGAAAAAGACCTCGAAGGCCTGATCGGCCAGCAGCGGGTTCTCGCCGGCACGGTACAGCGCCAGGCGGATCGACTCGCGGCGCACCGCGCTCAGGTCGTTCTTCAGGTCGGGCCGGCTGGCGGCCATGTGGTTGCGAATTTCGTGCAGTGCGGCGGGGCTGGAGAAAAGGGCGGCGGCCATCGGCGCGTAATCGACCATCCATTGGTGCAGCACCTTCTCGGCGCTTTGGATGGTCGGCGAGATCGGCCAAAGCGTGTCGTCGAGGTCAAGCGAGATGGCCTTGATCCTTGTAATGTCCAGCATGTCAGTGAGAATACCTCAATGCCCCTGTCCAAAACCTTTCAGCCTGAGCCCGAATTCACGCACGGCCGGGCGCCGGAAACCGCGGTCCTGTATTGCAACCTGGGCACGCCGGACGCGCCGACACCGGCCGCGGTGCGGCGCTACCTGGCGGAATTCCTGGCTGACCCTCGCGTGGTGGAGATCCCCAGGCTCGCCTGGTGGCCGCTGCTGTATGGATTGATCCTGCCGCTGCGCTCGGGCCGGTCGGCGGCCAAGTACGCCAAGATCTGGACTCCCGACGGCTCACCTCTGTTGTTGTGGACCGACAAGCAGGCCAAACTGCTGCAAGGCTGGCTCGGCGAACACGGCCACAAAGTGAAGGTGCGTTGCGCGATGCGCTACGGAAATCCGTCGATCGCTTCGCAGCTCGACGCGCTGAAAGCCGAGGGCGCGACTCGGATACTCATTCTGCCGGCCTATCCGCAATATTCGGGCACGACCACGGCCAGTACGGTGGACGCCGTAACGGCCTGGTCGGCGGGCGTGCGCAACTTGCCCGAGCTGCGATTCGTCAATCGCTACCATGACGACCGCGGCTACGTCCAGGCGCTGGCGCGAAGGATCGAAAGCCACTGGCGCGAACACGGGCGCGGCGATCACCTGGTCATGAGCTTTCACGGCGTGCCGGAACGCACGCTGCGCCTGGGCGACCCCTATCACTGCGAATGCCAGAAGACGGCCCGTCTGCTGGCCTCGCGGCTGGCGCTCGAGAAGGACCGGTACACGCTGACTTTCCAGTCCCGGTTCGGCAAGGCGAAATGGCTCGAACCCTACACCGAACCCACGTTGCGGGCCCTGGCTCGGCGCGGAGTGGCGCGGGTGGACGTGGTTTGCCCCGGCTTTACCGGCGACTGCCTGGAAACGCTGGAGGAAATCGCCATCGAAGGCCGCCAGGCATTCCTCACGTCGGGCGGCAAGGAGTTCCACTACATCCCGTGCATGAACGACGACCCGGGCTGGATCAGCGCGCTGGGCGCGCTGGCCGAACAACACCTGGCCGGCTGGCCGACGCGCCAGACGCCGGATGCCGAAGTCCTGCGCGAGTCGCGCGACGCCGCTATGGCCAGCGGAGCGACGCGGTAGAGCGCGTTGTCGCCGCGCCGTCCGGGTCGTGCTGCTCGATGAACGAGGCAACCAGTTCGAGCTGGTCGGGCACATTCAGCGCCGGCGCATGACCGCAGCCCGCCACCTCGACCACCCGGGTGAGGCCCTTCAGACCCGGGCCCCTGCGCATCATCTCTTCGGTCGTTTCGCGCAGCACCAGATCCGATTCCGCGCCGCGCAGGCACAGCACCGGGATGTCGATCGCGTCATAGTGCTCCCACAGCGCGTAGTCGTTGGGATGATCGGTGAACTGCCGCACCATCGCGGGGTCGTAATGCGGCGTCACGCGGCCATCGGGCAGGCGGCGTGTCGAGGTTTCCGTGAGCCGCCGCCACTGGGCGTCACTGAGCCAGCCGAAGGGCTTGTAGACCTGGCGGAAGAACGCCTCCAGTTCGGCGATGGTGCCGAAAGCCGGCGGATTGCCGGCATAGGCGCGGATGCGGGCCACCGCGGCTTCGGCCAGTTGCGGCGCGTTGTCGTTCAAGGTCAGGCTCCTGATGCGACGTTTGAGCTGCGGCTGCGCAAGGCCGGCGGCGCAGACCATCCCGATCGAGCCTCCCATCGACGTGCCGACCCAATGCGCCTCGTCGATCCCGAGCCGTCCGAAAAGGTCAGCCGCCAGCTGCGCGTAAAACGCCAGCGTGTACTCGTTGTGCGGATCGGGACTCCACTGGCTCAGGCCGCGCCCGATCGTGTCCGGACAGATCACCCGGAACCGGTCGGACAGATGCCCGGCCAGTTCATCCATATCACGCCCGGTGCGCGCCAGGCCATGCCAGGCGATGACGGTGCGGCGGTGCTGCGATCCCCATTCGGTGTAGTGGATCTCGCGGCCTGCGCAGGTGGCATAGCAGGAAGCATATGGCATGGCTTGCACCTCTTCAGTTCAACTGACGTTTTGCAACGCGTCCGGATCGCGTTTTCGGACCGGCGCCGGGGCGCCTATCGCTCTCAGCCGCCCGACGATGCCTGTGGGGAAGTAATAGACCGAGAGCACGAAAAGCAGCCCCAGCCAGAGCAGCCAGCGGTCGGGCGACAGCAGCGCCGATAGCCACGGCAACGCGGCGGTCGCGTCGCTCGCCAGCTTGAGCAGGTCCTGCAAATAGCTTTGCGCCACCACGAAAACGCTCGATCCGATCGCAGCCCCGTAGATGGTGCCCATGCCGCCGATCACGACGATCAGCAGCACGTCGAGCATGATTTCGAACGACAGCGAAGTGTCCGGGCCGTTGTAGCGCAGCCAGATCGCCAGCATCGCGCCGGCCATCGTGGCGAATAGCGCCGAAAGAATGCTCGAGGTCGTGCGATAGAGCACCACCCGGTAACCGATCGCTTCGGCGCGGAACTCGTTCTCGCGAATCGCCTGCAGCACGCGGCCGAACGGCGAATTGACGATCCGCAGCATGGCCAGCAACAGGACCAGCGCGGTCACGAACAACAGGTAGTAGCAGATCAGCCGTCCGTCCAGCGACACGCCCAGGAACTGCGATTCGGAGAGCTGGAAGCTCGGTGACAGCAGCTCGGGCATCTTGAAGGTGAGACCGTCCTCGCCGCCGGTGATGTCCGACAGTTGCGACGCCAGCGTCTGGAACGCGGCCGCCACCGCCAGCGTGATCATGGCAAAGAAGATGGCCCGCACACGCAGTGAGAACAGACCCACCGCAAGCGCCAGCACGAACGACAGCGCCAGTGCCAGCGCCAGCCCCACGACGATCGCCCACCAGCCGGCGCCCATCCGGGTGGAGGCGATGGCGATACCGTAGGCCCCGATGCCGAAAAACATCGTCTGGGCGAAGCTGACGATGCCGGTGTAACCCAGCAGCAGGTCGAAGCTCGCCACCAGCACGATGAATACCAGGATCTTGGCTGCGACGTTCAGCGCCTTCACGCCCGGAAAGACAAACGGCACCAACGCAAGCGCCACCAGGATCACCACCAGCAGCACGGCAAGCACCCGGCTGCGCGGATAGTCGTTGGAAAGAAAACGATTCAGCATGGCCGATGGATTTCAGCGGCTGAGCGCATACACGCCCTGCGGCCGCCAGAGCAGGATGGCCATCATCAGCGCGATGTTGGAAAACAGCGCCGCCTTGGGCACCAGGAAGCCGGTGTA
>DATNCB010000206.1:0-2556 GCA_035571715.1 Ramlibacter sp. | reverse complement strand
CTGGTGCGCTCGCTGCCGGGCGGAGCCGGCTACGACGTGCTGGCGCGCTTCAGCTGACCGTTGCGCGCAGTTGTGCCTGGGTCCAGCGCACGATATCGGCTGCACCCATGGCGCCGGGCTGGCGCGCGACCTCACGGCCGTTCACGAACAGGGCCAGCGTGGGAATGCTGCGGATGCGATGGCGCGCGCCCAGCGACTGCGCCTCTTCGGTGTTGACCTTGGCCACCCGCACGCCCGGTTCAAGCTGGGCGGCGGCCTGCTCGAACGCCGGCGCCATCTGGCGGCACGGGCCGCACCAGGGCGCCCAGAAATCGACCAGCACCGGAATGCCGCTGCGGCCGATGTGGCGCTCGAATGCGGCTTCGTCCAGCGCCGTCGAATGCGCGGTAAACAGCGCCTTGTGGCAGCTGCCGCAGTCCGGCGCCTTCGCCAGATCGCCCCGTTGCACCCGATTGGTCGTGTGGCAATTCGGACAGACGATATGCAGAGAGTCGCTCATGGTCGCCCTCAAGCGTTGCTGGCAGCGGGGCCTTGCGCCCGGCGGCGCCGGGCCGCATCGATGGCGACCCGGGCAGCCAGCTCCGCCGCCAGCGCCGGTTCGAGCGCCGAACGGCACAAGCCGGCGTGCTGGTAGTTGATGTTTTCGTAGATCTCGGCGACCGCGGGGCAATTCTCCAGCACGGCCTCGAGGCCCGCATCGTGCGGGGCCGCCTCAAGCTCGGCGGCCACACGTGCCGCCACCGCGCGGAACTGCTCGCCATCGACCGCCCGCGCGCTGCGTTCCAGCCGTTCCAGCATTCCGGCCAGCAGGATGAGGTTTCGATGACCCGTGAGGGAGGGAGTGGTGTTCATGCATCGCAGCTGGGGTTTCGAGCCGCGAATGCAAGGCCCCCGGAAGCTTCACCAACCGGTCGTTTCGTTCCGGCCCTGTGCCGGGGCCGGTGCGGGGGGCTGCGGCGCCGTATCCCCAGGCTGGCTGAGCGCCGCGTCGCGGATGGCGTAGAGCGCCCGCAGGTCCGACTCCAGCTCGTCCGCGCCGACTTCCGGCGGCTGCGTGTCTCCGCCCGCTGAGTTGAGGTCGCCCCAGCCGCTGGGCCGGGGCATGGAGCGCTTGGTGGGCGGCGCCGGTCCGTCGAATTGCCACGCCACACTGAACAGCCATTCGCGCGCGCGCGGCTCGAACTTTTCCATTTCTTCCCAGAAGCTGTCCTGGAACGCGTGGACGTAATCCAGCAAGGCGGATTGGTGTTTGCCGACGATGAATTGCACGTGCATGCCCGCCATCCGGTTGCGCGTGACCACCGAAAGAACGCGGCATTCGATCCAGTCCGAAGGGATCCCGTGCTTTCGCATGGTGTCGCGCAGCACCACCTGCACCAGCTCGCGGCGAGGCGTATTTCTCGAGCCCTGGTCCTGCGCCGTCGTTTCGCTTTCGTGGAACTGCGACGACTCGGGCGGCGGCGCCTCGCGGCCGGCTTCGCCTTTGCCGAAAAACTTGTTCAGCAGTCCCATCGATTGCGGCGCCGGGTGTGAGTCATGGAAGGCATTATCACGGCTCCTCGTCCTTCAGCTGGAATAGCATCCGGGTGCCGGCGAGTTCCAGCACGTCGTGATTCGACAGCATGACCGCTTCGGCGCCGATGTCATCGCCATTGAGCGTAGGACGCGCGCCGCCGTCCAGATGCGCCACGTAGAAGCCGTCGCGGCGGTGGGACACAGCCACAACGGATACGCCGGGTTTGCCGAAAGTCGAAACCGCCTTGACCACCGGCACCTCCAGCCCCGCCGACGAGCCCGTCAGGACGCGAAAGATGGCGTGGGCCGGCTTGCCCGGGCTGCCAAGCGGATCGAGCTTCATCGCGGCGGTCTTGGAAAATCCCGGCCGTTCGGAAGTCGCAATGTACCGGATGCGGAAGTTGCCGATGCTGATGACTTCGCCGTCGCGCAGCAACTGGCGCTTGACCATCTTGCCGTTGATGTAAGTGCCGTTGGTGCTGTGCAGGTCCTCGATGAACACGTCGGCCAGCCCTTGCAGGTCGAACCGGCAGTGGTGGCCGCTGACCACCATGTTGTCGAACACGATGTCGTTGTCGGCGCTGCGGCCCAGCGTCGTTCGGTCCTTCTGCAGGTACACGTGCTTGATCTCGACACCTTCGACCGACGCGATGAGTTGCGGCATGGAAAGACTCCGGATTGGCCTGGATGCGAAGAAAATGCCGCATCCACGCTCGGCTCGATGGTAGTGCGAGGCGAACGGTTGAGCAAGACCAGTCAGGGCGTCGTTCCGTCCGCCACCCGCCGATATTGCACCTCGCGCTGCCGGACCCGGTCGATGCCGACGAACTCGTTGCGGGACGGGAACTTGAGCTCGAACGTGGCGTAGGGCATGACCGGCGCAGCCGGCTGCCGCCCGTCCACGCTGGTGTAGCGGCGCTTCAGGTTGGTACCGTCGAACAGCCAGTCACCCGTATGGCTGTGCTGGACGGCGGAAGTGTTCAGTTCGGTGATCCTGGACATTTCGATGAAGCGCCCGCCCGACTCCAGCACCAGCACGCG
>DATNCB010000205.1:0-6648 GCA_035571715.1 Ramlibacter sp. | reverse complement strand
CCGGTACGCATCTCGGAGCGTTGCAGCGATTCTTCAAACAGGGCGGCAAAAGATTCAGACATTAAGGTTCCTTGCACGTCGCACAGGTTTCCAGCCGCAAATGCAAAATCGCGAGCGGCTGTTTCTAGGACTGGGACGGCGGTTTGTTGCGGCAGTGCCGCGGGTTAAGTTAACGAACCACACGGCCTGTGCGCTGTCGCGCGAGAGGGGCCGTGTGGGCCTGTCAGCCGTCCTCAGGCAGCGCCTGAGAAATGCTGTTTGCTTTCCCACCACTGAAGGACCTGGGCTACCGATTCTTCAACCGATTGGCCCGAGTTATCCAGCAGCAGGGCATCTTCAGCGGGCTTGAGTGGTGCGACCGCGCGGGACGAGTCCCTGGCATCGCGCGCTTCCAAGTCTTTCCGAAGACCGTCGATTGTAGTCGAAATACCCTTTGAAATCAATTGCTTATGGCGGCGCTGCGCGCGCTGGGCGGCGCTGGCCGTGAGGTAGACCTTCATCTGCGCGTCCGGGAAGATCACGGTGCCCATGTCGCGTCCATCGGCCACCAGTCCGGGCAGGCGCCGAAAGCTATGTTGCAAGGCGACCAAGGCCGTCCGCACAGCGGCCAGGGCGGACACTCGCGAGGCATTCATGCCCGCTTCCTCGGAGCGGATGGCGTCCGTGATGTCCTTCTCGCCCAGCAGCACTTGGCCGTCCAGGAAGCGCACCGGCAGCGTTTCTGCCAGCTTGCCGATGCTGTGCTCGTGCGCCACATCCAGTTCGAGGCCGGCCCACCCAGCGGCGAGCGCGGTGATGCGATAGAGGGCGCCGGAATCCAAGTAGTGGTAGCCGAGCTTGTGGGCGACCTGCGAAGCCAGCGTCCCCTTGCCCGACGCGGTGGGACCATCCACGCAAATGACGGGGATGCGCGGCGCCGCCGTCTGCACCACCGAGAACAGCGCTTCGAAATAGTCGGGGTAGGTCTTGGCCACGCACTTGGGGTCTTCGATCCTCAGCGTCACACCGGCTGGATTGAAGGCGGCCAGCGAGAAGCACATCGCGATGCGATGGTCGTCGTAGGTGTGAATGCTGGCGGACTTCCATTGCTCTGGCGGTGTGATGCGGATGAGATCAGGCCCCTCGTCGACGCCCGCGCCGAGCTTGCGCAATTCGGTTGCCATGGCGGCGAGGCGATCGGTTTCCTTGACGCGCCAGCTGGCGATGTTGCGCAGCGTGCTCGGACCATCCGCGTACAGGGCCATCAGCGCCAGCGTCATGGCAGCGTCCGGAATGTGATTGCAGTCCAGATCGATAGCCCGCAGCGGCCACGCGCCGCGCGAAACGTCGAGCCAGTTGGCGCCGCCGCGCACGTGCGCGCCCATCAGCCTCGCGGCATCGATGAAGCGAATGTCGCCCTGGATCGAATCTTCGCCCACGCCGCCGATGCGTACGCTGGATCCGGGCTGCGCCGCGATCGCGCCGAGCGCCACGAAATAGCTGGCGGAGGAGGCATCCGCCTCCACGTGGATGCTGCCCGGCGACTGGTAGCGGCTGCCGGCGGGGATGACGAAACGCCGCCAGCCCTCACGGTTCACGGTAATGCCAAAGCGTGCCAGCAGGTTCAGCGTGATCTCGACGTAGGGCTTGGAGATCAGTTCGCCAACGACCTCGATCGCGATGTCGCGCTGCGCTACGAGAGGCAACGCCATCAGGAGGGCGGTGAGGAACTGGCTCGAGACGTCGCCGCGCACCTGAATCGGCGCCTCGAGCAACAGCCGCGGCCGCCCGATGCGCAGCGGCGGGTAGCCCTCGGTGCCGAGGTACCGGATCTGGCAGCCCAGCTGGCGCAGCGCGTCGACGAGATCGCCGATAGGCCGCTCGTGCATACGGGCGACGCCGCTCAGCTCGAAGTCGCCGCCGATCACTGCCAGTGCGGCCGCCAGGGGTCGCATCGCAGTTCCGGCATTGCCCAGGAACAGCTTGACAGGGGATGCGGGAGGCCGGTCACCCAGGCCCGTGATCTCGACGGCTGCACCGCTGTGCTGGATGACGCACCCCAGCGCGCGCAAGGCATCGAGCATCACGCGCGTATCGTCCGAGTCGAGCAGGTCATGGACCGTGGTGGTCCCCGCGCTCAAGGCGGCGAGCAGCAGCACGCGGTTCGAAATACTCTTTGAACCGGGCAGCAGCACCGTCCCTGCGGCGCTATCCAGTGGCGGGATGTCCAGGAACTCGGTGGAGAACAAGGCCCTATTTCCTGGACGCACCCATGCGCCATTGGGCCCGCGCTTCGCTGGCTTGCCCGATCAGACCTTCCAGGGCTTCGGCCTCGCCCTTTTCGATAAGCTCTTCCATCGCCTGCAAGGTGCGCTGGAACATCTTGCACTGGGCCAGCAACTCATGCTTGTTGGCCAGCAGGATATCGCGCCACATCTTGGCGTCGCTTGCCGCGATGCGCGTGAAGTCGCGAAAGCCCGGCCCCGCGAGCGAGAGGTAATCCCGGCCTTGGGCCTGCGCCGTGATGCTGGTGATCAGCGCGAAGGCGATCAGATGAGGCAGGTGGCTCACGGCCGCGAACGCCGCGTCGTGCGCCTCGGGCGCCATTTGCAGCACCTGGCAGCCCAGGCCTTCCCACAGGCGAATGGCGTTTTGCAACTGGACCGGGCGCGTGCGTTCGACCGGCGTGAGGATGACTTGCTTGCCGGTGTAGAGGTCGGGATCGGCGTGCTCCACCCCCGAAACTTCCTTGCCGGCCACCGGGTGACAGGGCACGAACGAGCCGACATGGTCGCGCAGCACGCGGCGCGCCGAGTCGATCACGTCGCGCTTGGTCGAGCCGACGTCCATGATCAGCATGTCGTTGGTGACCAGGTGCCTGATCGCCTTGAGAGTCGCTTCGGTGGCTGCCACCGGCACCGCCAGCAGGACGATGTCGGCGCCCGATACCGCCAGCAGGGCGGAGGGCGCTTCCACGTCGATCACGCCCATGGCCCGCGCGCGTTCGGTGGTGGAGGGCGACTTGCTGTAGCCGACGATCCGCTTGACCAGCCCGGCGCGCTTGAGCGCCAGCGCGAACGATCCCCCCATGAGGCCGCAGCCGATCAGACCCAGTTGCTCGAACATCAGGACTCCCGCCGGTTTTTCATTTTTCAATCACCCACAGGATACGTGCCCAGCACCTTGTAGAAGGCGCACAGGGCCTGCAGATCCTTCAGGGCTGCCGCGACATTGGGCTGCGACGGGTGGCCTTCCACGTCGATATAGAAATAGTATTCCCACTGGCCCGAGCGGGCGGGGCGCGACTCGAAGCGGGTCATCGACACGCCGTGGCGCTTGAGCGGCACCAGCATGTCGTGCACCGCACCGGGCCGATTCGGCACCGAAACCACCAGGCTGACGCAGTCTCGGCCCGAGGCCTGTGGCGCTTCGAGGACCTGCGGCAGGCAGATCACGGCAAAGCGCGTGCGGTTGAAGGCATCGTCCTGGATCGCGTGCGCCGCGATGTGCAGGCCGAATTCAGTGCCGGCGCGCTCGCTGCCGATGCCGGCCCAGGCCGCATTGCCCGCGGCCAGCCGCGCGCCTTCCGCATTGCTGGCCACCGCCCGGCGCTCGGCGCCGGGAAGGTGCTTGTTCAACCAGCCCTGGCATTGCGCCAGTGCTTGCGGGTGCGCCAGTACCACCTCGATGCCTTCGATCGCGCTGGAAGCGCGCAGCAAGTGGTGGCGCACCAGCAGGCTGATTTCGCCGACGATGTGCAAGGGTGAATTGAGCAGCAGGTCGAGCGAGCGCGTGACCACGCCCTCACTGCTGTTCTCCACCGGCACCACGCCGAAATCGGAGGTGCCGGCGGTGGCGGCATGGAACACCTCATCGAAGCTGACGCAGGGTACATGCTCGATGCTGGATCCGAAGAACTGCACCGCCGCCTGCTCGCTGAAAGTGCCGATCGGGCCCAGGTAGGCGACGCGCTGCGGCGCCTCCAGCGCACGGCAAGCCGACATGATCTCGCGCCAGATGCTCGCCACGTTGCTGTTCTTCAGCGGTCCAGGATTCGCCGCTTCCAACCCGTTGATGACCTGGGCTTCGCGCTCGGGCCGAAACACCGTCGAACCCTCGGCGCGCTTGATCTCGCCGACCTGATTGGCCAGTGCCGCGCGGCGGTTCAGCAACCGCAGCAGTTCGCTGTCGACCGAATCGATTTCGGCGCGAAGCTTGCCCAGGTCGCGCGCCATCAGGCTTCGCCTTCAGGGCCGGCACCGTCCGCCGCATCTCCTTCCGGCTCTGTGGCCGCCGCATCGTTTTCGACGATGCGTTGCAGCCCGCTGAGCTTGGAGCCTTCGTCCAGGCCGATCAGCGTCACGCCTTGTGTGGCCCGTCCGAGCTCGCGGATTTCGCTCACGCGCGTGCGCACCAGCACGCCCTTGTCGGTGATGAGCATGATCTCGTCGTCGGCGTGCACCAGGGTGGCGGCGACGACCTTGCCGTTGCGCTCGCTTTGCTGGATGGCGATCATGCCCTTCGTGCCACGCCCGTGCCGGGTGTACTCGGTGATGCCGGTGCGCTTGCCGTAGCCTTTCTCCGTGGCCGTGAGCACGCTTTGCTCCTCGTCCTCGGCCACCAGCATGGCGATCACGCCCTGGCCTTCTTCCAGCATCATGCCGCGCACGCCGCGAGCCGCACGGCCCATCGGCCGGACATCGTTTTCATCGAAGCGCACGGCCTTGCCGCCGTCGGAAAAAAGCATCACGTCGTGCTTGCCATCGGTGAGGGCCGCGCCGATCAGGTAGTCGCCTTCGTCGAGGTCGACGGCGATGATGCCCGCCTTGCGCTGATTGCTGAATTCGTCGAGCGCCGTCTTCTTGACCGTGCCCATCGAAGTCGCCATGAAAACATAGTGGTCGGCGGGGAAACTGCGGAACTCGCCAGTGAGCGGCAGCACGACGTTGATCTTTTCGCCGTCGGCCAGCGGGAACATGTTGACGATCGGTCGGCCGCGCGATCCGCGCGAACCTGCCGGAACTTCCCAGACCTTCAGCCAGTACATGCGGCCGCGGTTGGAGAAGCACAGGATCCAGTCGTGCGTATTGGCGATGAACAGCTGGTCGACCCAGTCGTCTTCCTTGGTCGCGGTGGCCTGCTTGCCGCGGCCGCCGCGCTTTTGCGCGCGGTATTCGCTCAAGGGCTGGCTCTTGATATAGCCGGAATGCGACAGCGTCACCACCATGTCGGTGGGCGTGATCAGGTCTTCGGTGGCGAGGTCCTGCGCGTTGAGTTCGACCACGCTGCGGCGCGCGCCCAGCTTGGTCTGGCCGAACTCGTGCTTCAGCGCCGTCAGTTCATCGCCGATGATTGCCGACACCCGCGCCGGCTTGGCCAGGATGTCCAGCAGATCGTCGATCTCGGCCATCACTTCCTTGTATTCGGCAACGATCTTGTCCTGCTCCAGGCCTGTCAGGCGCTGCAGCCGCATCTGCAGGATTTCCTGCGCCTGCGTATCGGACAGGCGGTACAGTCCGTCGCCTCCCATGCCGAACTCGCGCTCGAGCCCGTCGGGACGATAGTCGTCTGCATTGATGACGCCGCCGTCGGCGCGAGTGCGGGTGAGCATTTCGCGCACGAGCTTGCTGTCCCAGGGGCGGCTCATCAGCTCGGTCTTGGCGACTGGCGGCGTCGGCGCATTGCGGATGATCGCAATGAACTCGTCGATATTCGCCAACGCCACGGCAAGGCCTTCCAGCACATGGCCGCGCTCGCGCGCCTTGCGCAATGCAAACACCGTACGTCGGGTGACCACTTCGCGCCGGTGCTGCAGGAAGACCTTGATCAGGTCTTTCAAGGTACACAGGCGCGGTTGACCATCGATCAGCGCCACCATGTTGATGCCAAAGGTGTCCTGCAGCTGGGTCTGCTTGTACAGGTTGTTGAGGACGACCTCGGGCACTTCGCCGCGCTTGAGCTCGATCACCAGGCGCATACCGGATTTGTCGCTCTCGTCCTGGATATGGCTGATGCCCTCGATCTTCTTTTCGTTGACCAGTTCGGCCATGCGCTCCTGCAGCGTCTTCTTGTTCACCTGGTAGGGCAGTTCGTCGACGATGATGGCCTGGCGCTGGCCGCGGTCGATATCCTCGAAGTGGCACTTGGCACGCATCACCACCTTGCCGCGGCCGGTGCGGTAGCCTTCCTTGACGCCATTGATGCCGTAGATGATGGCCGCGGTCGGGAAGTCGGGCGCGGGCACGATCTCCATCAACTCGTCGATGGTCGCCTCCGGATTGCGCAGCAGGTGCAGGCAGGCATCGACGACTTCGTTGAGGTTGTGCGGCGGGATGTTGGTGGCCATGCCCACCGCGATGCCGCCGGAACCGTTGACCAGCAGGTTGGGCAGGCGGCTGGGCAACACCAGCGGCTCTTTCTCGCTGCCGTCGTAATTGGGCCCGAAGTCGACCGTTTCCTTGTCGATGTCCGCCAGCATCTCGTGCGCTATCTTCGCCAGCCGGATCTCGGTGTAGCGCATCGCCGCGGCGTTGTCGCCGTCGACCGAGCCGAAGTTGCCCTGGCCGTCGACCAGCATGTGGCGCATGGAAAAGTCTTGCGCCAGCCGCACGATCGTGTCATAGACCGACTGGTCCCCGTGCGGATGGTACTTGCCGATCACGTCCCCGA
>DATNCB010000204.1:0-1107 GCA_035571715.1 Ramlibacter sp. | reverse complement strand
GGGCGAGATCATCCTGGTTCAGGACAAGGCCGAACTGATGCGCAAGCTCGGAAAGAAACAGTTGACGCTGCAATTGCAGCAGCCGATGGCGAGCATTCCGGCCGAACTGTCCAAGCATCCGCTGGAGCTATCCGGCGGCGGATGCGAACTGACCTACACCTACGACCGGCGCAGCGAGCATTCGGGGATCGCAGCGCTGCTGGAGGACCTGGACCGGGCGGGTATCGACTTCAAGGACCTGCAGACCAGCCAGAGTTCGCTGGAGGACATTTTCGTCAGCCTCGTCAGGGGAAAGCCATGAACCTGCACGCCATCCGCGCCATCTACCGCTTCGAGATGGCACGCACCGCACGCACGCTGCTGCAAAGCATCGTTTCGCCCGTGGTGTCGACTTCGCTGTATTTCGTCGTGTTCGGCGCGGCCATCGGCTCGCGCATTCCGCAGGCGGGCGGCGTGAGCTACGGCGCCTTCATAGTGCCCGGCCTGGTGATGTTGTCGCTGCTCACGCAAAGCGTGTCCAACGCGTCGTTCGGCATCTATTTCCCGAAGTTCACCGGCACGATCTACGAGCTGCTGTCGGCACCGGTGTCGACGCTGGAGATCATCGTGAGCTACGTCGGCGCGGCGGCCACCAAGTCGGTGTTCCTGGGCCTGATCATCCTCGCGACCGCCGCGCTGTTCGTCCCGCTGCGTATCCTGCATCCCGGCTGGATGCTGATGTTCCTCGTCCTCACCGCCGTGACGTTCAGCCTGCTGGGCTTCATCATCGGCATCTGGGCCGATGGCTTCGAGAAGCTGCAGTTCGTGCCGACCCTGATCATCACGCCGCTGACGTTTCTCGGTGGCAGCTTCTACTCGATCGACATGCTGCCGCCGGTGTGGCAGAAGGTGACCCTGTTCAACCCGGTCGTGTACCTGGTCAGCGGCTTTCGCTGGAGTTTCTACGGCATCGCCGACGTGAGCGTTGGCATCAGCCTGGCGATGACGGCTCTGTTCATGGCCATCTGCCTGGGCATCGTCGTGTGGATTTTCAGGACGGGTTACCGGCTCAAGAGCTAGTCAGTGGCTGTCATCCGGACTCGATCCGGGATCCATGCTGGCACGCCA
>DATNCB010000203.1:0-1920 GCA_035571715.1 Ramlibacter sp. | reverse complement strand
TTCAACAATAACCAGTACCCGATCCAGAACTACTACGTGCGCACCGTGGGCAGCGACGGGCAGGGCGGCCTGATCAACAAGTCGTTCAGCGAACCGATCCTGCGCGATCACGGCGACGCGTATTCGCAGCAGTGCAAGATGCCCAAGTAGGGCCAGGGCGCCGACACCCGTGAGCGGCCTTTTCGTCATCGAGCAGGCGCTCAACGGCCTGCAGCTGGGCTTCATGCTGTACCTGCTCGCGGCGGGACTCACGCTCGTGTTCGGTGTGATGGACATGATCAACCTGGCGCACGGCTCGCTGTACATGATCGGCGCCTTCATCGCGGCCTGGCTCACCGCGTTGACCGGGTCGTTCCTGCTCGGCGCGCTCGGCGCGGTGCTGCTCACCGCGGTGTTCGGGATGCTGCTTGAAACATCGATCCTGCGCACCCTGTATGCCCGCGATCACCTCTCGCAGGTGCTCGCCACCTTCGCGCTGATCCTGATCCTGAACGATGGCGTCAAGATGATTTTCGGCAACGACCTGCCTCTGGCGATGCCGCACTCGCTGGAAGGACCCATCCAGATCCTGCCGGGCCTGGCGTACTCGGCCTGGCGCCTCCTGATCATCGGCGTGGGCCTGTTGGTCGCCGTGCTGCTGTACGTCCTGGTGCAGCGCACGCGCGTGGGCGCGCTGGTGCGTGCCGGCGCCTCGAACCGCGGCATGACGGAGGCCATGGGGGTCGATGTCGGGCGTCTTTTCACGGCGGTATTCGGCGTTGGCGCCGCGCTGTGTGCCGTCGCGGGAAGCCTCCTGGCGCCCTTGCTCGCCGTGCAGGTGGGCATGGGAGAGAACATCCTCATCCTGGCGTTCGTCGTCATCGTGATCGGCGGCATCGGATCGATTCGCGGCGCGCTGGTCGGCGCCCTGTTGGTCGGCATTGTCGATACGCTGGGGCGCACGCTGCTGCAGCAGCTGCTGCGCGGCGTGCTGCCGCCGCAGTGGGCCAGCGCGGCGGGGCCGGCCCTGGCATCCATCTCGGTGTACATCCTGATGACCGTGATGCTCGTCTTTCGTCCGCAGGGGCTGTTCCCCGCGCGCACTTGATGGCGCCCGCGCGCGTCGGTGCGATCGCGGCGTTGCTGGCGGCGTTGGCCTTGCCCTGGGCATTGCAGGCTCTTGATGCCGGCTTCTACCTGGGCGTGGCGAGCCGGATCCTGGTCTATGCGGTGGCCGCCACCAGCCTGAACCTGTTGCTCGGTTATGGCGGGATGATTTCGCTTGGCCACGCCGCTTTCTTCGGGCTCGGCGCCTACAGCACGGCGATCCTGCTGAGCGAAGGCATCCGGTCGGGTCTCGTGCACTTGCTGGCCGTCGCGGTCGTCGGCGCTCTGGCCGCATTGGTGATCGGCGCGATTTCGCTGCGCACCCGCGGCGTGTACTTCATCATGATCACGCTGGCGTTTGCGCAGATGCTGTTCTACCTGGCCAATTCGATGAAGGGCTATGGCGGCGATGAAGGCCTGAACGTGCGGGTGCGCTCGCTGCTGCCCGGCGGGATCGACCTGCACGACGCCAACAGCTTCTACTACTCTGCGCTGGCGGTGTTGGCGCTCGAACTGTTCTTCCTGCATCGTTTCATCCATTCGCGTTTCGGGCGGGCCGTGCAGGCCATGCGCGACGACGAAGTGCGCGCCGAAGCGCTCGGGCTGCCGGTATTCGCCTGCAAGCTGGTGATCTTCGTGGTTGCGGGCGTCATGTGCGGCGTGGCGGGAGGCCTGAGCGTCAACCTGCAAGGTTACGTGAGCCCGAACCTGCTGCACTGGACGCAGTCCGGCACGCTGCTGGTCATGGTGATCCTGGGCGGCACCGGCACTTTGTGGGGCGGCGTCGTTGGTGCCGCCGCGCTGCTGCTGATGCAGGAGCTGCTGTCCGCGCAG
>DATNCB010000202.1:0-6624 GCA_035571715.1 Ramlibacter sp. | reverse complement strand
TTGACCTGCTTGATGAATTCGCCGATCTTCTCCACGCCGCCCTGGGCCTGGATGTCGTACAGCATGTTCAGGCAGGCCTCATTGGCGCCGCCGTGCGCCGGGCCCCACAGGCAGGCCACGCCGGCCGCGATCGCCGCGAACGGGTTGGTGCCGGAGCTGCCGCACAGGCGCACCGTGGAGGTCGACGCGTTCTGCTCATGGTCCGCGTGCAGGATGAAGATCCGGTCCATCGCGCGAACCAGCACTTCATTGGGCTTGTAGTCCTCGCACGGCGTGGCGAACATCATGCGCATGAAGTTGCCCGTGTAGGTCAGCTCGTTCTGCGGATACATGTAAGGCTGGCCCATCGCGTACTTGTAGGCCATCGCCACCAGCGTCGGCATCTTGGCGATCAGCCGGATCGCCGCGATCTCGCGGTGCTGCGGGTTGTTGATGTCCGTGCTGTCGTGGTAGAAGGCCGACAACGCGCCGACCAACCCCGTCATGACCGCCATCGGATGCGCGTCGCGACGGAAACCGCGCAGGAAGAACTGCATCTGCTCGTTGACCATGGTATGCATGGTGACGGTGCGGTTGAATTTCAACTTGGCTTCGGCGTTCGGAAGCTCTCCGTACAGCAGCAGGTGGCAGGTTTCCATGAAGTCGCACTTGGTGGCCAACTGCTCGATCGGGTAGCCGCGATACAGCAGTTCGCCCTTGTCGCCGTCGATATAAGTGATCGCCGACTGGCAGGAGGCCGTGGACAGGAAACCCGGATCGTAGGTGAACATCCCCGTCTGCGCGTAGAGCTTGCGGATGTCGATCACATCCGGCCCCACACTGCCCTGATACACGGGCATTTCGACGCTGGGGCTGCCGTTACTGAACGACAGGGTGGCTTTGTTGTCAGCGAGTTTCATATGGTTTCCTTGGTAATCTTTGAGCACAGAGCTGAAGTTCTGTCCCCCATGTCATTGGCTTCGCAGCATCCTGAGTACTTCTTTCACGTCGCCCGTGTTTGTGGCGCCCTCGGGTTCCCTGCGGCGAAGCAGCAGGTCCAGCAGGTCGTTGTCTCCTAATTCCATCAACTCGTTCAGGGCCGCTGCCTGCTTGACGGTCAGCCTGTCCCCATACCGATCAAAAAACCGTTCGATGAACAGGTCATTTTCCAGCAGACCGCGGCGGCAGCGCCACCTCAATTTGCTGAGTGACCTTTCGTCGATAAGTTCATCATCCACATTTGCCCCATCAGATCGCGCGGCGCACCATCAATTCCTTGATTTTGCCAATTGCCATGGTCGGATTCAGCCCCTTGGGGCACACATCCACACAGTTCATGATGGTGTGGCAACGAAACAGGCGATACGGGTCCTCCAGATTGTCCAGGCGCTCAGCCGTTGCCTCGTCGCGGCTGTCGGCGATGAACCGATAGGCCTGCAACAACCCGGCCGGGCCGACGAACTTGTCCGGGTTCCACCAGAAGCTCGGGCAACTGGTCGAACAGCTCGCGCACAGGATGCACTCATACAGGCCATTCAGCTCTTCGCGCTCTTCAGGTGACTGTAGCCGCTCCTTCTCCGGTGGCACATTGTCATTGATCAAATAAGGTTTGATTGAGTGGTACTGCCTGAAGAACTGCGTCATGTCCACGATCAGGTCGCGAATCACCGGCAGTCCCGGCAGCGGCTTGAGGACGATCGTGCCCGGTAAGGTGCGCATGTTGGTCAGGCAGGCCAGAGCGTTCTTGCCGTTGATGTTCATCGCGTCCGAGCCGCATACGCCTTCCCGGCACGAGCGCCGAAACGAAAGTGTCGGGTCCTGGGCCTTGATCTTCATCAGCGCGTCCAGCAGCATGCGTTCGTGCCCGTCGAGTTCGACCTCGATCGTCTGCATGTATGGCTTGGCGTCCTTGTCCGGATCGTAGCGATAGATCTGGAACGAGCGTTTTTGCATGTGAATACCTTCGATCAATTCCGCTGTGCAGGCCAATTCAGAACGTGCGTACCGCCGGCGGCACGGATTCCACCGTGAGCGGCTTGAGCCGGACCGGCTTGTAGGACAGCCGGTTGCCCTCGCGGTACCACAGGGTGTGCTTCATCCACTGCGCGTCGTTCCGGCCGAGGGGTGCCGCCGGGTGGTCGGCGGGGTGCTCGTAGTCTCGCACGAGGTGCGCGCCACGGCATTCGTGCCGCGCGGCGGCGCCTTCGATGGTCGCCTGGGCCGCTTCGATCAGGTTTTCGACTTCGAGCGCCTCGACCCGCGCGGTGTTGAAAATCCGCGACTTGTCCTTCAGGCCGATCGCGTTCACCCGATCGCGCAGAGCGGCGATCTTTTTCACGCCCTCGTCCATGGTGGACTGGGTGCGGAACACCCCGGCATGCGTCTGCATCGCGGCGCGGATGTCGTTGGCCACGTCCTGCGCGTACTCGCCACCGGTGGCGGTCTCCAGCCGGTTCAGGCGTTGCAGCGCGCGCTCGGCGGCATCCGCGGGCAGCGGCTTGAATTCGCCTTCGCGGTTCACGAACTCCACGATGTGGTTGCCCGCCGCACGCCCGAACACCAGCAGGTCCAGCAGCGAGTTGGTGCCCAACCGATTGGAGCCGTGCACGCTGACGCACGAGCATTCGCCGACCGCGTACAAGCCGTTGACCGGCTTGTTGTCGTCGCCGTCTTTCTGCACCACGACCTGGCCGTGGATGTTGGTGGGGATGCCGCCCATCTGGTAGTGGATGGTCGGCACCACTGGGATGGGCTCGCGGGTGACGTCGACGTTGGCGAAGTTGACGCCGATCTCGTAGACCGAGGGCAGCCGCTTGTGAATGGTGTCGGCGCCCAGATGATCCAGCTTCATGTGGATGTAATCCTTGTTGGGCCCGCAGCCGCGGCCCTCGAGGATTTCCTGGCCCATGCAGCGCGAAACGAAATCGCGCGGGGCCAGATCCTTCAGCGTCGGCGCATAGCGCTCCATGAAGCGTTCGCCGTTGCTGTTGAGAAGAATGGCGCCTTCCCCGCGGCAGCCTTCGGTCAGCAGCACGCCCGCGCCGGCCACACCGGTCGGGTGGAACTGCCAGAACTCCATGTCTTCCAGCGGAATGCCGGCGCGCGCCGCCATGCCCAGGCCGTCCCCGGTGTTGATGAACGCGTTGGTCGAGGCGGCGAAGATGCGGCCCGCGCCGCCGGTGGCCAGCAGCGTGGTCCTGGCTTCCAGGATATGCAGGTCGCCGGTCTCCATCTCCAGGGCGGTGACGCCCAGCACGTCGCCATCCGCATCGCGGATCAGGTCCAACGCCATCCATTCGACCAAGAAGCTGGTCTTGGCCTTGACGTTCTGCTGGTACAGGGTGTGCAGCATCGCGTGGCCAGTGCGGTCGGCGGCCGCGCAGGCACGCTGCACCGGCTTCTCGCCGTAGTTGGCGGTGTGGCCGCCGAACGGCCGCTGGTAGATGGTGCCGTCGGGATTGCGATCGAACGGCATGCCCATGTGCTCGAGGTCATAGACCACCTTGGTCGCCTCGCGGCACATGAACTCGATCGCGTCCTGGTCGCCCAGCCAATCCGAACCCTTGACCGTGTCGTAGAAGTGATAGTGCCAATTGTCCTCGCTCATATTGCCCAGGGCTGCGCCGATACCGCCTTGCGCCGCCACGGTATGCGAGCGCGTCGGGAAGACCTTGGACAGGACCGCAACGTTCAGGCCCGCGCGCGCAAGCTGCAACGACGCGCGCATGCCGGAGCCGCCGGCCCCGACGATGACGACGTCGAATTTGCGCCGGGTGATGTTGGAGGAGGTGTATGTCATTTTTTCTCAGACCCTCCAGAGCACTTGCACGGCCCAGCCGGCGCAGCCCACCAGGTAGATGATGGTCAGGATCAGCAACGCAAGCCGCACGCCGACGGGCTTGATGTAGTCCATCCAGATGTCGCGCATGCCGACCCACACGTGGTACAGCAGGGCGACGATGGTCGCGAACGTGAGCATTTTCATGCCCTGGCCCGCGAAAAGGCCGGCCCACTTGTCGTAACCGACCGGCCCGCTCGTGAGGAGGAACCGCGCGAGCACGACAATCGTGAAGATAGCCATCAGCGCCGCGGTGACGCGCTGCGCGATCCAGTCGCGCACGCCGTAATGGGCGCCGACGACGATGCGGCGCGATCCGTAATTCTCTGCCATCGTTCTTGTCTCCGTCTCAGTACAGGCCGAACAGCTTCGCGCCCAGCACAAGCGTGAGCAGCAGGCTCAGCACGATGGTGAATTTGGCCGAGCTGGCGCCGAACTGCTTCGTGACGGCGGCGTGGCTCGTGTCCATCCACAGGAAGCGCAGGCCGCAGATGAAGTGGTGCAGGTAGGCCCAGATCAGCGCCAGCGCGAGGAGTTTCACGAGCACGCCGGGGAAGATCCACAGGCCTTTGGTGAATGCGCTTCGGAATCTCGCGAACGAGATCTCCGACGAGATGGAAGTGTCGAACATCCAGATGATGAACGGCATCGCGAGGAACATCAGCAGGCCGCTGATGCGGTGCATGCCGGAGGCGATCGACGCGGCGGGCCAGCGGTATCCAGGCAGGTCGCCGAAGGCATGGATGTTGCGGAATTCGGGCCGCTTCTTTGCGATCTCGGTCATGGGATGACTTTCGTTGTGGGATGCATGCGCGGGCTTCCTGGGGTCACGGCGAACCCAAAATTCTATTGCAACGCCCTATTGCATCGCATCAGGCTGACACGAAGCCTTCACCGCGAGGAGTGCCGGCCGCGCAGGCTGCTAGCTCAACTCATTGCGATAGTGATGGGTGTCGGTGCGATAGAGGCCGCGGCGCAACTCCATGGGCGTGTCGCTGTAGGTGTAGGCGATGCGTTCGACGCTGAGCAGCGGGCTGCTCGGCTCCACTTTGAGCAGGGCGGCCTGCGAAGAATCGGCTGCGACGGCACGAATCTTCTCTTCGGCCCGGACCATGCGCACCCCGAATTCCACTTCGTACATCGCATAGGTCGGCCCGACGAAGCTCGCCATCCGCTCGGCGCTCAAGCCCTTGAAAGCGTTGCCGGGCAACCAGAGATCTTCCAGGATGGTGGGCACGCCGGCGAACGACAGGACGCGCCGCACCTGCAGCACCGCATCGCCGGGTCGCAGGGCCAGCGCGCGCGCCACCTCGGCCGGCGCGCGCACGCGCCTGCATTCCAGCACCGTGCGGTGGGCCGGCCCCTCGCCGTCGCGGTCGCCACTGTCCGGCATGAGCTTGAGGAAGCGGTAGCGCAAGTGCTGCTCGGAATGGGTTGCCACGAAGGTGCCCTTGCCCTGGCGGCGCACTACCAGGTTTTCCGCCGCGAGTTCGTCGATGGCCTTGCGCACCGTGCCCTGGCTGACGCGAAAGCGCGCCGCCAGATCCATCTCGCTCGGGATGGACTCACCGGGCTTCCATTCGCCGGACTGCAGGCTTTGCAGGATCAGGGCCTTGATTTGCTGATACAGCGGACTGAATGCCGGCGTCGCGGTTGCCGGCATATCTGCCGTCGCAGCGTCGCTGTCGGCGGAAAGGGGAGGCATCTGCGCCATCGCTGCGTGGGGAAGTGGGCTGGCTCGAAAACGTGCTGAATGCGAGGCGATCATATCTTGTATAAGATATAAGACAAGCTGGCGAACTAAGGGTTTTCGAGAGTAAACTGGCGAATTGTCCAGCGGGGCTTTGCGCCCCGCACGGCAACCAAACCCGTTCCCTTTCGCCACTCTTGATTCGGAGATTCCCCATGAGCAAGAAGCCCGTTCGCGTTGCTGTCACCGGCGCCGCTGGTCAAATCGGTTACGCCATCCTGTTTCGCATCGCCGCCGGCGAAATGCTGGGCCAGGACCAGCCCGTCATCCTCCAGCTGCTGGAAATCCCCGACGAGAAGGCGCAGAAGGCGCTCCAGGGCGTGATGATGGAACTGCAAGACTGTGCGTTCCCGCTACTGGCCGGCATGGAAGCCCACAGCGATCCGATGGCGGCATTCAAGGACACCGACTATGCGGTTCTGGTGGGTGCGCGTCCGCGGGGCCCGGGGATGGAACGTGCCGACCTGCTGGCGGCCAACGCCCAGATCTTCACGGCGCAGGGCAAGGCCCTGGACAAGGTCGCCAGCCGCAACGTCAAGGTGCTGGTGGTCGGCAACCCCGCCAACACCAATGCGTACATCGCGATGAAGAGCGCGCCCAGCCTGCCGCGCGAGAATTTCACCGCCATGCTGCGGCTGGACCACAATCGCGCGCTGTCGCAGATCTCCGCCAAGACCGGCTGCAAGGTCGGCGAGATCGAGAAGCTGACCGTGTGGGGCAACCACTCGCCCACCATGTACGCCGACTACCGTTTCGCAACGTGCAACGGCAAGGCCGTCAAGGACATGGTCAATGACCAGGTCTGGAACGCCGAAGTGTTCCTGCCGACGGTCGGCAAGCGCGGCGCAGCCATCATTGCGGCACGCGGTGTGTCGTCCGCGGCGTCGGCCGCCAACGCCGCGATCGACCACATGCGTGACTGGGCGCTGGGCAGCAACGGCAAGTGGGTCACCATGGGCGTGCCCTCCAATGGCGACTACGGCATTCCGAAGGACATCATGTTCGGCTTCCCGGTGATCACGAGCAACGGCAAGTACGAGGTCGTCAAGGGCCTGGC
>DATNCB010000201.1:0-3585 GCA_035571715.1 Ramlibacter sp. | reverse complement strand
GCGAATGGGCCTGCGCCCGGACACCCGAACCACCGACCCTACGAGGCGCCTCGTCGCTCGCAGGGGAGTTCGGGCTCCCCTCTACGTGCCCGCCCATTCGTTACGGCGGGTGGTGCGTACTTGCGGGCGCAGGCCCATTCGCGGTTGCTACAGAGTGAGCGTGCCCACGGCCAGGTTGACGCACTGGTGCTGGCGCACCCGGGCAGACGCCCGCGAGCGTGCGCCGGAGAACGCAAGTTCCACCGGCCGCCGTCGCGAGGTAGCCGCCTGAAACGGCACGAGCGCGAATACCGTTCAGGCCCCGGACTTGCTAGTATTGCCCGCATGTCGATCCACGCCGCGCTGAATCACGTCACGCACTACAAATACGACCGGCCGGTGCAACTCGGCCCGCAGGTGGTCCGCCTGCGACCGGCACCGCATTCGCGCAGCAACATCATCTCGTATTCGCTGAGGGTCGAACCGGCGAAGCATTTCATCAACTGGCAGCAGGATCCTTTCGCCAATTACCAGGCGCGCCTGGTGTTCCCCGACAAGGCCACCGAGTTCAAGGTCACAGTAGATCTCGTCGTGGAGATGGCGGTGTACAACCCGTTCGACTTCTTTCTCGAACCGGCCGCCGAGAACTTCCCGTTCACGTACGAGCCGCTGGTGTCGCAGGAGCTCGCGCCCTATCTCGCGATCGAGCCCGACACGGTGCTGCTTCAAACCTATCTCGAGCAGGTCGATCGCACCCCGCAGCGCACGATCGATTTCCTGGTCGGCATCAACCAGAAGCTGCAGCACGACATCAAGTATTTGATCCGCATGGAACCCGGCGTGCAGACGCCAGGCCAGACACTGGAAAAGGCAAGCGGTTCCTGCCGCGACACCGGCTGGCTGCTGGTGCAGCTGCTGCGCCGCTGCGGCCTGGCGGCGCGTTTCGTGTCCGGGTATCTCATCCAGCTCACGCCCGACGTGAAGGCCCTCGACGGCCCCAGCGGAACCAGCGTCGACTTCACCGATCTGCACGCCTGGTGCGAGGTGTACCTGCCCGGCGCCGGGTGGGTCGGGCTCGACCCGACCTCGGGCCTTTTGGCCGGCGAAGGCCATATCCCGCTGGCCTGCACGCCGCAACCCTCGGGCGCGGCGCCGATCGAGGGTGTGGTGGACGACGCGAAGGTCGAGTTCAGCCACCACATGCAGGTCACGCGCATCTATGAGTCTCCGCGCGTGACCAAGCCCTACACCGAGGAGCAGTGGGCGCAGGTGCTCGCGCTCGGCGAATCGGTGGACCGCGAACTGCAGGCGGGCGACGTGCGCCTGACGATGGGCGGCGAGCCGACCTTCGTGGCGGTGAGCGACCGCGACGCCGCGGAATGGAACACCGATGCGCTGGGTCCGACCAAGCGCGGCTACGCGGCGGCGCTGATGCACCGGCTGCGCGATGAATACGGCCAAGGCGGCTTCCTGCATTTCGGTCAGGGCAAGTGGTATCCGGGCGAGCAGTTGCCGCGCTGGGCGCTGTCGATCTACTGGCGCGCCGACGGCCAGCCAGCCTGGAAGAATCCCGCGCTGTTGGCCGACGAAGGACAGATTGGGCACTACACCGCCGACGACGCGAAACGTTTTGCCCACACGCTGGCCGGCATGCTGAATCTTTCCGACCGGTTCATCCAGCCCGGCTACGAGGATGTCTTCTATTACCTGTGGCGCGAGCGCCGCCTGCCGGTCAACGTCGACCCCTTCGATTCGCGCCTGGACGACGAGATGGAGCGGGTGCGCCTGCGCCGCGTCTTCGAGCAGAAGCTGGACACGCCGGTGGGCTACGTGCTGCCGCTGTTCGCGCGCGACGACGAGCACCCCGACTTCAGCGCACCGCAGTGGTCCACCGGAGCCTGGTTCCTGCGCGACGAGCGCATGTACCTGATCCCCGGCGACTCGCCCATGGGCTTGCGGCTGCCGCTCGATTCGCTGCCCTGGGCCAGCAAGACCGACCTGCCGTATCTGGTCGAACAGGACCCGATGGCGCCGCGCGGTGTGCTACCCGCCTCGCAGGAGTTGGAAGAGCGCTATGCCGCGCGCGCAACCGCGGACGCACGGCGTACCATGCCGCCGTATATCGCCGGGGCCACGCGACAAGGCGAAGCTCCGCGCCGAACGCAGGACGGCCTGGTCCACGACATCGGGTACGCGCCGGGCGTGCTCAATCCCGCAGATAGCGCTGAGACTCTCGCTGCACCGGAGCGCCACCAGTCCGCGAAAGGGCACAGGCGCACCGCGCTGTGCATCGAGGCTCGCAATCCATCGCGCGCCAACGGGCCGGAGGCGGAGAAGGCCGCGCCGAAAAGCTCGCTGCTTTACGTCTTCATGCCGCCGCTGGCGCGCCTGGAAGACTACCTGGACCTCCTGGCCGCAGTGGAGGCGACGGCGGAGGAACTGCGCGTGAAGGTCGTGCTGGAAGGCTATCCGCCGCCGCGCGACCCTCGTCTGAAGCTGCTGCAGGTCACGCCCGACCCCGGCGTGATCGAGGTCAACATCCACCCCGCGCACAGTTGGGGCGAACTGGTGCAGCACACGGAATTTCTCTATCAGGCCGCGTTCGAGACGCGCCTCTCGGCCGAGAAGTTCATGACCGACGGGCGCCACACCGGCACCGGCGGCGGCAACCACTTCGTGATGGGCGGCGCGACACCGGCTGATTCGCCGTTTCTGCGCAGGCCCGAACTGCTGGCCAGCCTGCTCTTGTACTGGCACAACCACCCCGCGTTGAGCTACCTGTTCAGCGGGATGTTCATCGGGCCGACCAGCCAGGCGCCGCGGGTGGACGAAGCGCGCAACGACCAGCTGTACGAGCTCGAGATCGCGCTGCAACAGATCGAGCGCAACCGCGAGCTGCATGGAGTACAGATGCAGCCGTGGCTGGTGGATCGCGTGCTGCGCAACATCCTGATCGACGTCACCGGCAACACCCATCGCAGCGAGTTCTGCATCGACAAGATGTACTCGCCGGACACGAGCACCGGCCGCCTGGGTTTATTGGAACTGCGGGCCTTCGAGATGCCGCCGCACGCGCGCATGAGCATCGTGCAGCAGTTGCTGATCCGCGCTTTGGTGGCCCGCTTCTGGAAGCAGCCCTATCGCGCGCCGGTAGCGCGCTGGGGCACGCAGTTGCACGACCGGTTCCTGTTGCCGACATTCGTGCAGATGGACATGAACGACGTGCTTGCCGAGATGCGCGAAGCCGGTTACGCCTTCGATGCCGCCTGGTTCGCGCCGCATTTCGAATTCCGCTTCCCGCTGGTGGGCCAGGTGCAGTCCGCAGGCGTCGAACTGACGCTGCGCAACGCGCTCGAGCCGTGGCACGTGATGGGCGAGGAAGGCGCGCCCGGCGGCACCGTGCGCTACGTCGATTCGTCGCTGGAGCGCATCGAGGTGCGCGTCACCGGCTTGAACGAAAGCCGCTATGTGGTCACCGTGAACGGCCGGGCATTGCCGATGCAGCCCACCGGCATCGCGGGCGAGTTCGTGGCCGGCGTGCGCTACAAGGCCTGGGCGCCGCCCTCGGCGCTGCACCCGACCATCGGCGTGCATGCGCCGCTGGTG
>DATNCB010000200.1:0-1394 GCA_035571715.1 Ramlibacter sp. | reverse complement strand
GATGTGATCGATGCTCTGGGTCAAGTGGGCCAGCTCCGCGATCATCTGCTGCTGTTCCTGCTCCAGCGCTTGCGCGATCCCGTTCAGGTAGCCGGGAAGCAGCTTGCCTTTCTCGTCGAGGGTCAGGAAATCGCCCAGGTCCGCGGCATGCTCGTCCATCAAACGGATGGCCTGCGTCAACCCCCGGGCCCGGGAAGCACGCAGCGTGCTGCTCACAAGCGCGGCAGACACGTTCACACTGTTGAGGATGTTGCCCACGTTGTGCAGCACATTGGTGGCGATCTCCGCCATGCCGGCCTGACGCGCCGTGGCGAGCAATTGGGTCTGCGAGGTCTTAAGGGATTGCGCCATCTGGTTCATGGCGCCCGCCAGGACGGCAAATTCATGTTCGCTGCCTTGCGGCGCCCGGGCGCTGAAATCGCCCGCAGCCACGCGTCTGGAAAAGTCAATCAATTCGCTCACGGACCCGTTGATGCGCCGCCATACGATCAGGGCGACGGCGACGCCCAGCAGGATCGCGATCGCGACGATGCCGAAGACGGTCCATCGCGCGATCTGGGCCGCGCGTTCCACCGAGTTTCGTGTTTCGATGGCGCGCTTGCTTGCCACGGTGTACATGTCTTCGAGCGCGGACTCGATGACTTGCGCGGCGGCGTCGAACCTGCGCTCTGCCTGGTGCCGCGTTTCGATCTGGCGGGGTGTTCCAAGCAGGCCGGTGAAGGCGAGAACGCTATCCTCGAATTGCCGCACTTGCTGGTCGATCCGGCCGATCTGGTCCCGCAATCCCGGGTCGGAAGAGATGATGCGAACGCTTGTGAGGTGTTCCCGCACGTCGCTCAGGTGCGCCTGCATCGTCAGCAAATGTTGTTCGCGCTCCGCGACCGTCCCGATCTCGTCCGCGGACAACAAGTAGTCGCTTTCGGAGTCGAGCGCCTTGGCCAACGCGAGCTCGCTGCGAAGAGTCAGATCGGCCATGCGGCCGTCGGTCCTGAGCAGCTTGTCGAGCGCTTCCGCCGAACGCTGGTCGCTGAGATAGAAAGTCAGGCCCAGCGCCAGCATCAGCGCGATGACGACGCCGAATGCCAGCGCGATCTCCATCTTCAGGCTGCGCGCCTTGCGCCACCAGGCAGTGTTCTGGGTGGGACGGCTCGCCCGCGAGCCGTGCCCAATCTCAAGGATTGCGTTCATGTCAGTCATTCTGAGAAATTTCCGTGCCTTCCGTCTTGGCGCTGACCGCTCGTTCTATATGGGCGGTGTCGATGGGAAGTTCCAGCGTGAACGTCGCGCCGCGGCCGGGGCCGTCGCTGTGGGCGCTGAGGGTGCCGCCCATCTGCTTGGCCGCCAACGCGCAGCTGTGCAGGCCGAAGCCGTGGCCGCTCTTGCGGGTGGTGAAG
>DATNCB010000199.1:0-7875 GCA_035571715.1 Ramlibacter sp. | reverse complement strand
GCGTCGACGATGCGGTACGAGCGCACTGCCCTTCGCTCGCGGGCCACGAGGTCTATTGCTGCGGCGCGCCCGCCATGGTCACTGCCGTCAGGAAGGCCTGCGTGCAAGAGAGTGGGCTGGACCCGCAGCATTTCTTCAGCGACGTGTTCGTACCGGGGCCGGCGGCGCGCTAGTGTCTGTTGTGCGAATTGCGCACAGCTGTCCGCGGGTTTGCGATTGCAGCGTCAACTGTTGACCTATAATTTTCGAAGGGGACATTCAGGTGCGCGATGCGCACACAAAAAGGAGCTTTAGGTCATGCCCGAAACCCTGGTTGCGGCGCTGGAACGGCATGCGCGCGAGCGGCCGGCGGCACCGGCCCTCGTCGCGGGCCGCGTTCGCCTGACATGGGCCGAGGCGAAGGATTGGGTCGACCACGCGACGGGGTGGCTGCTCGCGCTCGGTTTGCCGCGCGGCGCGAGCGTTCTAGGCTGGCTGCCCAATTGTGCCGAGTGGTACCTGGTGCGCCTGGCTTGCGAGCAGGCGGGACTGTTCTGGATACCGGTGCCGACCAGTCAGGGCAGCCGCGAGTTGTCTTCGATACTCGAACGCGTTCGTCCCGCCTTGTTGCTCAGCCCGGGGCGCTTTCGTGAGCGCGACTACGCCGCGGATTGCAATGCAATGTGCGAGGCCATTGGCCTGGAGCCACGGCGTCTGCAAGTGGCGGAAGACTCCCTGCTCGCTCTGGCTGGGCCTGCGGTCGATGAAGGCGCTGCACTGCGCATGGACGAGTTGGCCCATGCGCTGTCGACGACCGGCAGCGACGGCCTGCCCAAGCTTGCGCATTACACCCTGGCTGCTGCGTGCGCGCGTGCCCACGCCCAGAAGGAGCTTCTCAGGCTGATGCCCGAAGACAGGCTGCTGGTGCTCTCCCCCGGCACCGGACCCGCCCGTGCCGCCTGGCTGGCGGCACCGGTAGCCGGTTCCTGCGTGATAGGCATGCCGGTGTTCGGTGTCGATGCGACGCTGGAACTCATGGCAACGGAGAGGGCCAGCATCGTCTGCGGCACGCCGGCCCAGCTTGCGATGCTGGCGCCCAGATTGGCGCGCGCAGACACTTCATCGGTGCGCATCTGGTACACCGCCGGCTCGGTATTGCCGCGCACCCTGGCGGAGGAACTGGAGTCGGCTACCCGCGGAATCGTCCTGTCCACCTACGGCGGCGCCGACTTTGGCGGCTGGTCTGCCGCCGATCCCAGCGATCCGCCGTCAGTGCGTCACGGCACCGTGGGCGTACCGCGCGGCGGCACCGAGTTCCGGATCGTGGACGCCGCAGGCCGGGACCAGAGCGCGGGCCAGGTGGGCGAATTGATCGGCCGCGGTCCCTGCTGCGTCGGCGGCTACATCGGTCCCCAGGGCAGCGAGCGCTGGAAAGACGGATGGTTCCACACCGGTGACCTGGCGTGGATCGACGGCGCCGGTCATGTGGTCATCGCCGGCAGGCTGAAGGAGCTGATCGTGCGTGGCGGCGACAAGATCAGTCCCGCGGAAGTGGAGGCCATGCTGCGAACCCATAGCGGGGTCGGGCAGGTGGCGGTCGTCGGCGTTCCTGATCCCGTGCTGGGCGAGCGGGTGTGCGCCTGCGTGGTGCCCGCCGATCCGGCCCTGCCGCCAGCGCTGTCGGCGCTGCGTGAACAATTGCGTGCCCAGGGGCTCGCCCCGTACAAGGCCCCCGAGCGAATCCTGGTGCTGGATTCGCTGCCCATGGTCGGAGACAAGATCGACCGGCGCCAGCTTTGTGTCATGGCGGATCGGCTGTTGAACGGCGGGCCAACCTGATGACCATTCGAACCCACGATCGCGATTTCGTCGGCAGCCTGGAAAAGGGCCTGGCGCTCATCGAGGCCTTCGAGGTCGCACAGCCGAGACTGACGGTGGCCGAGGCAGCTCGCCGCACCGATCTCACTCGGGCGGCGGCCCGCCGCTACCTGCTGACCCTGGTCGCCCTCGACTACGCGGAATCGGATGGCAAGTATTTCTGGCTTTCACCCCGGGTCCTGCGCCTGGGCTACGCCTACCTTTCGACCGCCTCCATCCCCAAGATGGTCCAGCCCATTCTTGACCGCATCGGCGAAAAGACCAAGGAGGTGACGTCGCTTGCGGCACTCTCGGATGGCGAAGTGATCTTCCTCGCGCGTTCTTCCACCCGCCGCATGGTGGCGGCCACCAGCAATGTGGGCCTGCGTCTGCCGGCCTACTGCAGCGCCGCCGGCCGCGCCGTCCTGGCCAGCCGCAGCGACAAGGAGGTGATGGAACACCTGAAGAACGGCAAGCGCGAACGCCTGACCGCAAAAACCAAGACCCGGCTGGAGGATCTGATGGCCGAGATCGCCCAGGTTCGCGCCCAGGGCTACTCGGTCAGCGACGAGGAGCTGGAACTCGGCTTGCGCTCGATCGCGGTCCCGGTCGCCGATGCGCGTGGCGAGGTGCATTTCGCCATGGCCGTGAGCCTGCTGTCCGCGCACATGACCACCAAGGCAATGGTCAAGGACATTCTTCCGCACCTGCTATCAGGCAAGCGAGAGATCGAGTCGCTGCTATAGGCGCCGCAATTGAGCGTCATCCCCACGGCCAGTTCACGCATGCGGTCGCAACAGCCCGGGCAAGGTGTGCGGACCCATCAAGTGCGGGCCTGGCTGTATGTCGCGGTGGTGCTCTGCTACCTGATCGCGAAACCGGGCCATGTGGCGGCATTGGCGCCCGTGCTGTCCGCGCTGTCGCTGGTTGCCATCGTGGCTTCGCTGCCTGCCTCGGGTTGGGCCACCCGTTTGCTGGCTATCCTATTTCTCGGCGGCGGGACCTGGATGCTGGCGAGGAGCGGGGTCGGCTGGCTGGAAGGTTTCGGCGCATTTGGCGAGATGGCTTATCTGCTCGCGCTTTTCGCCGTGCTACCGGTGTGCTCGGTCCCGGTCAAGCTCGGCGGTTATAGCGATGCCATTCAGTCGGTGCTACGGGGGCGCATCAAGGGAGTGTTTCAGCTCAATTGCCTGGTGACGACCTTGTCCTTTATCTGCGGTTCATTCATGAGCCTGGCCGCCGTGCCCATCATGATGACCAGCATGGAGCCGGTGGTCAGGACTTATCCGATCGCGCATCCGGAGCGTTTCATCGCGGTCTCCACGGTCTACGGTTATGCGCTGCCCATCCTCTGGACGCCGGTGTCCGGCGTGGTTGGCGTGATCGTCTACACGCTGCATGTCGATTGGCTCACCCTGTTCCCCGTGCTGTTCGCACTGAGCATCGCCGGCCTGCTGGCCAACTGGGTGATTTTCTATTTCATCGAACTGCGTAGTGAACCCGCCCCGGCTGCGGAGTTCGATCCGGTGCGAGGCGCCGCGGCGTCGCCGCTTCCGCGGCTGATGCAAATGGTGGCGGCGGTCACGCTGCTCATCGCCGGCATCGTGCTGCTGGAGTACTGGCTTCACATTGGCCTCATCACCGTCGTCACGCTGGTTGCGATTCCGTTCGCGCTGGCCTGGAGCGCGGTGATCGGCCGGGCCAGGGCTTTCTTCGGCGAGACGCGTGTGCAAATCGCCGTCCGGTTGCCGCGGATGGCGGACCAGTTCGTCATTTTTCTTTGCGCCGGATTCTTCGCCCAGTCGATGCGCCTGAGTGGTTTCGACCAGCAGGTGAACCTGATGTTTCTGCATTTGCACAACGCCTTGGGCACCATGCCCTTCCTGCTCCTGATGCCACCCATGACATTGCTCGCATCGTTCGCGGGGATGCATCCGCTGGTCCTCATCGCGCTGCTTGGAGAGTCGCTCAAGCCGGAAGTGCTGGGTCTCGGTTCGATGCAGCTGGCAGTCACCCTGATAGGCAGCGCCGTGCTGACTTACGTGGCAGGGCCTTTCAGCGGCACCCTGGGCCTGGTCCAGTCGATCAATCAAGTGTCGACGTTCAGGCTGTCGTTGTGGAACGCGCCTTATGCATTCGGCTATGTCGTGCTGCTGTGCGCGACGGCCTTATTGCTTTGAGAATTTACGAGAGGAAGAAAAATGACAATCGCAACACCGGCTCTGAGAACGCGCGTCACCGAACAACTGGGCATACGCTATCCCATCATTCAGGGCGGCATGCAATGGGTGGGCACGGCCGAAATGGCCTCCGCTGTCTCGAACGCGGGGGGCCTGGGCATCCTCACCGCCCTGACCCAGCCGACACCGGCGGCGCTGGCGCAGGAAATCGAGCGCTGCCGCGGCATGACCGATCAGCCGTTCGGCGTGAATCTCACCATCCTGCCGGCGATCAACCCGCCGCCCTACCAGGAGTACATGGCGGCGGTGATAGATAGCGGCATCAAGATCGTCGAGACCGCCGGCAACAGCCCGAAGACCTTCGTGGACAAATTCAAGGCGGCCGGCATCCTCATCGTGCACAAGTGCACCACCGTGCGCCACGCGATTTCGGCCGAGCGCTACGGCGTGGACATGGTGAGCATCGACGGCTTCGAATGCGCCGGTCATCCGGGCGAGGATGACATTCCGGGGCTGGTGCTGATCCCGATCGCGGCCAGGGCGCTGCAGATCCCCGTCATCGCCTCCGGCGGCATCGCCGACGGCCGGGGCATGGCCGCCGCCCTGGTGCTGGGGGCCGAGGGCGTGAACATGGGCACCCGCTTCATGACCACGCGCGAGGCGCCGATCCACGAAAACGTCAAGCGGGCGCTGGTTGCCGGCAGCGAACTCGACACCAACCTGATTTTTCGCACCATGCGCAACACGGCCCGCGTATTCAAGAACGCCGTCTCCGACGAGGTGCTGCGCATGGAGCGGCGCGATGGTGGCTGTGAATTCGCCGAGGTGCGCCAACTGGTAGCCGGCACGCGCGGCAAGCGCGTCTTTGCCGAGGGTGAAATCGACGACGGCATCGTCAGCGCCGGCATGGTGATCGGCTTGCTCGACGACATTCCCAGCTGCGCCGAGTTGCTGGAACGAATGGTGGCCGAGTGCCGTGAGCGCCTTGGCGTGGTAGCCGGCTATTACACGAGTTGATGCCAATGTGCGGTATGCGCACACTCGATTTTCTTACCTAGTCACTGTTGACCCTGTGTACCAGTTGGCATAGAATTTTTGACAGCAGAGTTCGCGTGCGCTATGCGCACTAACCGGAATATCTCAAAGGAGAGATTGCATATGGCACACAAGGACCTCAGAAGCTTCATGGCGGCGATCCAAGCGTCCGGCGACCTGGCCAAGATCGATGACGAGATCGACTGGGACCAGGAGCTGTCGGGCATCGGGCGGCTCGGCTGCGAGCGCAACGGCCCGGCCTTCCTGTTCAACAACATCAAGGATTACCCGGGCTGGCGCACCATCGCCAATCCGGTGGCCGGCTGGCGGCGCTATGCGGTGGGCCTGGGCCTGCCGGCGGACACGCCCATCCGCGAGATGTACAAGGTGTATGCCAAGCGCGAACAGGAGTTGATTCCGCCGGTGGTGGTCAAGGACGGGCCGTGCAAGGAAGTGGTCATCATGGGCGACAAGGTCGACCTGTTCGATCTGCCCACACCGATGGTGCACGACGGCGACGGCGGCCGCTATCTGGGCACCTGGGACATCGTGATCTCCAAGGACGCCGACAGCGGCTGGGTGAACTGGGGCATGTACCGCTTCATGATCCACAACGAGCGCCATCTGACCGGCTACCCGCGACCGACCAGCCACCTGGGCAAGATGCTGCTGGAGGGATATGTGCCGCGCGGCAAATCCATGCCGATCGCCATTGCCATCGGCGCCGACATGCCCAGCCACCTGGCGGCCGCAGCCACCTTCCGCCTGGCCGGTGACGAGGCGCTGCTGGCCGGCGGTCTGGGCCAGCAGGCGGTGGAGCTGATCAAGTGCGAGACCTCCGACCTGATGGTGCCGGCGACCTCGGAGGTGGTGATCGAAGCGGAGGTCTACCCGGACGCGGTGGCGCAGGAAGGCCCGTATGGCGAATATCCGGGCTATCGCAGCGGTGAGATGGGGAACTCCATTTGCGCCCGGGTGACGGCGATCACGCATCGCAAGAATCCGATCCTGTCGCTGGACACCACCGGGTTCATGGATTCGAGCGCGGTGACGACCTCCATTTCCGGGGCGATCTCCATCCGCCGCAGGCTGGAAAAGTATGGCGTGCCGGTGGTAGAGGTCTATGTGCCGCCCGAGGGTGGCGTGCATATGGCCATCGTCTCGGTGCGCCGGGGCGGCGCTGCCGTCGCGCAACAGATCGTCGAACTGCTGACGGCACGCCGCGCGCTGATGTCCAAGATCATCGTGGTCGATGAGGACGTCGATGTCTTCAACATGGCGGCTGTGATTCATGCATTCTCGACCAAGTGCCATCCCCAGCGTGGCACGCACGTGCACACCTACGAGGGACGGGCCAACGCGCTGACGCCGGCGTACAGTCTGGAGGAGCGGGTCGGCCGGCATGGTGCATCGGTGTCCTTCGACTGCACCTGGCCGCCGGAGTGGCCCAAGGAGGAAACGCCGATACGAGCCACTCTGGACGCCATGTACTCCCCGGATGTCCAGCGCAAGGTGCTCGCGCGCTACAAGACCCTCGTTAGCTAAGGAACGCAAATGGCCAATGAATACGAAACCTTCGTTCGAGACCGCGCCCGGATCCTTTCGGGCAAAGAGGTTGTGCTCACCCTGCGCGACCTGACTGCGGGGCGCAAGAAGTACAAGGGAATCAACGTTCGCGGGGTGGTGTCGCAGCCACCCAAGGCCGGCGAACCGGTGCTTTGGATCCGCTCCGTGGTGGGGGTAAAGGATCCAGCGCCGTGCAGCGTGCGCATCGTTGAAGAGCTTCCCGAAGTTTTCAAGGCAGAGCCCTACAGCGATTTCTTCGTCGCCATGGAAAGAGCCGAGCGCAAGTAAGTGCCCAGCCATTCCCGATGAAACCATCTTTTGCGCGCTCGCTGGCCGTGCGGTTCCTGGCCATCGCCGCCATGGCTTCGGCTGTTGCCATTGCCCAACCCACCAAACCCGTCAAGTTCGTCGTGCCGTTCCCGGCCGGCGGCACGGCCGACGTGCTGCCCCGGATCCTGACGGAGAAGCTGCGCGCGGCATACCCGGCCGGCGTGCTGGTGGAAAACAAGGTAGGGGCCGGCGGCAACATCGGCGCCGAATTCGTGGCGCGCGCCGATGCCGACGGCACCACCTTTCTGGTGTCGCCGCCCGGGCCCATCGCAATCAACCATCACCTGTACAAGTCGCTGCCCTTCGACCCAACCAAGTGGGTGCCGGTGACGGTGCTGGCTACGGTGCCTAACGTGCTGGACGTGAGCAACAAGCTGCCGGTCGCAGACCTGAACGAGTTCATCGCCTACCTCAAGGCCAACCCCGGCAAGGTGAGCTTTGCCTCGCAGGGAAACGGATCCACGTCGCACCTGACGGCGATGCTGTTCATGCAGCTCACCGGCACCAGCATGATCCACGTGCCCTATAAAGGCACGGCGCCTGCGCTGGTGGACATCATCGGCGGCAACGTCGACGTCTTCTTCGACAACATCAGCTCGTCGGCCACCTTCCAGCAAGCCGGCAAGCTCAAGGTGCTCGCCGTCGCCGACGACCAACGCTCGCAAGCGCTGCCGCAGGTGCCCACGTTCTCGCAGGCGGGCCTGCCGGGCATGAATGCGGTAACGTTCTTCGCCATCGTGGCGCCGCCGCGCACCCCTGCCGCCGACGTCGCCTATGCGCAAAAGGCCGTGAGCGCCGCGCTCGCCCTGCCCGACGTGAAGCAGAAGTTCGCCGAGCAAGGCGCCGAGGCGCGCGGCTGGTCGCCGGAACAGACAGGCGAATTCATCCGCGGCGAATCGGACAAGTGGAACAAGGTCATCAAGGCCGC
>DATNCB010000198.1:0-1544 GCA_035571715.1 Ramlibacter sp. | reverse complement strand
AGCGCCATCAAAGCGGCCACCACCGAGAGCGTCCGGCGCGCGCCCATCCAACGATCCGAAACATAGCCCCAGCCCACGCGGCCCAGAACGCCGCCGATCTGCGCGACCGACAGCGCGAACCCGGCTTTCACCAGACCGTAGTCGAGCGCCTCGTGCAAGTACGTGACGAGATAGGTGCCGAGCGACAACTGCACTGCCGAGAAGACAAACGAGAAGGCCGCCAGTCTGGCCAGCGCCCGCTGAGACAGGACGAGGTGCAGCGGCTGCAGCAAATTGCCGAATGCCAGCGCACGGTCGGGCTGGCGATCGGCGTCCAGGTCACCGCGCAGCGGTTGCGCCGCCAGCGCGCACAAGAGGTTGGCGGCCGCCACTGCCAGCAGCGCGACTTGCCATCCGGTCAGCAGCACGAGCCCCGGCACGATCGCGCCCGCCAGCATGCCACCCAGCGGCACGCCGGTTTGCTTGATCGAAAACACCAGCGACATGCGATGCACGGGTGTCGTCAGCGCCAGCAGGTGCGAACTGGCCGGCGTGATGGGCCCATAGCCCAGGCCGATCAACAAGGCTCCGAGCGCCACGGCAGCCACGGAAGGCAGCGCGCACAAGGCCAGTCCCACGCCGCAGAGCACGAGCCCCGCCTGGCTCACGCGGATGGCGCCGAACCGCGCCACGGCGGACCCCGACGCGAGGCTCGCCACGATCGCGCCGACATAGGCGAGAGCCACGAACACGCCGGTGAGCGTGGCGGAGACGCCGAGCGCCTGCGCGACGACGGTGGCCATCACCGGCACCGCGAGCAGCCCCATCGACACCATCGCCTGGATCGCGAGGGTGACAAGAAGCGGCAGCCAGTTGTTGTTGTTCTTCACGTCCGGGTTCTGCCGGGCAGCGGCCCGCTCAGGCTGGGCCAGCGGCACCGGCCCGATGTTCAGCTCTTCCTTGATTTTCACTGCTTCCTTTGCTTGTGGGCGTGCGCACTCAAAACACTCATCCGGCCGTCTTGCGCTCTAATTCAGGCATCGCCTATGCGATTATTTGATGCTTGCGAGGGCATCGCTGGATCACCAGAATGAGTGCATGCATTCCACCATGCTGACAGGAGACACAGTATGAATGACTCAACGGATACCGGGCGGCGCAGCCTGCTGCGAGCCTCCGTCGCGGCCGGCGGCCTGGCCGCCATCGGGCCCTTCCTTTCAGTGGAGGCCTTCGGGCAGGGCAAAGCGAAAGTGAACATGCAACTGGGGTGGATCTCGGGCGGCAACCAGACCGGCGAAGTGGTCGCGAAGCGCCTGGGCTACTACGACCAGGAAGGCATCGACTTCGCGATCCAGCCGGGCGGTCCCAACATCGACGGCGTGGCGATCGTTGCCGCCGGCCGCTACGAGGTCGGGCAGGTCTCGTCCAGCCCGTCGAACATGCTCGCCGTCTCGCAGGACTTGCCGATCAAGGTCTTCGCGGTCGGCTTGCAGCAGCATCCCTACACCTTCTTCTCGCTGAAGAAGAACCCGATCCGCACACCGCAGGACATGGTGGGCAAGAAG
>DATNCB010000197.1:0-7619 GCA_035571715.1 Ramlibacter sp. | reverse complement strand
GGGTTGCGGCCAAAAAGGCCATGCGCCGCGTTGCGAAGCCTGGCCGGACGTCAAGTCCGGCTGCGTTTCGCGCCTTGCGCATGACCTTTTTGACTCGCAACGCATCTTGCAAAAGTAGTGTAAATAGGCCCTGAAGGAACTTCGCTTCAAGGCTGAGCTCCCACCCTGTGACCATGACCACCCGCTTCGTTTCCGCTGCCTTGCTGGCAGCAGCTTCCATCCTGCTGCCCTTCGGGGCCACGGCCCAGACGCCCGCCAAAAGCGTCGTCACCACCGAGCGCGTGCGGGCCGAGCTGATCGCCCATGCGCCCGACGGCATCGCTGCCGGCAAGCAGGTCTGGGTCGGCCTGCAGCTGACGCACCAGCCCGAATGGCACACGTACTGGAAGAACTCCGGTGACTCCGGCCTGCCCACGCAGATGCAGTGGACCTTGCCTGCGGGCGTGGTCGCCGGCGACATTGCCTGGCCCCTGCCCAAGAAGATCCCGATCGGCAATCTCGCCAACTATGGTTACGAGGGCACCGTGCTGCTGCCCGTGCCGCTCACGATCACGCCCGAGTTCAAGCCGTCGCTGCTGGCCGGCGATCTGGACGTCAAGCTGAAGGCCCAGTGGCTGGTCTGCCGCACCGAATGCATTCCGGAAGACGGCGACTTGACCATCAAGATTCCTGTGAAGAGCACGACTGCGGCCAACGGCGCGGCGTTCCACGCTGCTTTCGACGCGCAGCCGAAGCCGCTCGCCTCGGACAGCAAGGTGCAAGTGGAAGGCAACGCGATCAATGTCAGCGTCGCCGGCTTGCCCGCGGCCCTGCGCGGCAAGACGCTGGAGTTCTTCCCGGAAACCGGCGAAGTGATCGAAACGGCCGGCAAGTGGACGCAGTCGTGGCAGGGCGATACCTGGACCGCCCGCGTTCCGTTGTCGGCCCAGCGCGCCGCCAGTCCGGCGGTGATGCCAATCGTGCTGGCGCTCGGCAACCAGGGCTGGCGCGCCGAAGCCAAGGTGATCGGCCAGTGGCCTGCGGCCGCCGGCGGCGCTGCCGCTGCGAGCCTGTCGCCTTCATTGCAGGCGGCGCTGCGCGGCGGCGCTGGAAGCTCCGGGACTGGCGCGGTTGCGCCCACCGCGGCTTCGATCACGCTCGTAGCCGCGCTGATCGGTGCGCTGCTCGGCGGCCTCATCCTCAACCTGATGCCGTGCGTGTTTCCGATCCTGGCGATCAAGGTGGTGGGCTTCACGCGCCACGCCGATGACCGGCGCGGCCATCGCATCGCCGGGCTGGCCTATACGGCCGGAGTGATCGCCTCGTTCGCCGCACTGGGCGCGTTGATGCTGGCCTTGCGCGCAGCCGGCGAGCAGCTCGGATGGGGCTTCCAGTTGCAGTCGCCCGTCGTGGTGGCGGCGCTGGCCGCTCTCTTCACGCTGATCGGGCTGAACCTGACCGGCCTGTTCGAGTTCGGCGCGTTCCTGCCCTCCAGCGTCGCCTCGCTGGAGGCGCGTCATCCCGTCGTCAATGCGTTCCTGTCGGGTGTGCTGGCGGTCGCGGTCGCTTCGCCCTGCACCGCGCCGTTCATGGGCGCGTCGCTCGGTTTCGCCCTCGGCCTGCCGGCGGCGCAGGCGCTGCTCTTGTTCGCCGTGATCGGCATCGGCATGGCGCTGCCCTACCTGGCCGCCAGCTTGGTCCCCGCGTTCGCACGTTTGCTGCCGCGGCCCGGCGAGTGGATGAATACCTTCCGCAGGTTCATGGCCTTCCCGATGTTCGCCACGGTGGCCTGGCTGGTCTGGGTGCTGGGCCAGCAAAGCGGGATCGACGGCGCCGGTGCCTTGCTGGCGTTGCTGGTGGCGCTGAGCATGGTGGTCTGGGCCCTGACCCTGCACGGCCGCGCGCGCACGATCATCGCGGCGATCTCGATCGCGTGCCTGGCCTTGCTGGCCTGGGCGGCCGGCCCCCACATCACGACGCCTCCGCCGCAGCAGAGCGCGCGCAGCGACGGCGTCTGGCAGGCTTGGGAGCCGGGCCGCGTCGACCAGCTGCTCGCGAGCGGCCAGCCGGTGTTCGTGGACTTCACCGCCGCTTGGTGCGTGACTTGCCAGTACAACAAGAAGACGACGCTCGAACGCCCCGAGGTGCTGGCCGATTTCGCGGGCCGCAACGTCGCGATGCTGCGCGCCGACTGGACCCGCCGCGACCCGGCCATCACCGCGGCGCTGGCCCAGTTGGGCCGCAATGGCGTGCCCGTGTACGTGTTCTATGCCAGGAACCGGGCGCCGGTCGTACTGTCGGAAGTGCTGAGCGTGAACGAGGTGAGGGCCGCGATCGCGAATCTCTAGGAAGTACGAGTCCTGAATTCTGTCATTGCGCCTCGTGTCCGGGATGACAGCCTTATGGTCCGGCGTGACAGCCCCGAGATGACAGCCTTAGTACACTGAGGTCATGGACACCATCAGCGAGTTGCGCCGCATTCTGGGCACCAGCCGGACCATTGCCGTCGTGGGCCTGTCGCCACAATGGCATCGGCCGAGTTTCTTCGCGGCCAAGTACATGCAGGGCCACGGCCGCCGCATCGTGCCGGTCAACCCGACCGCCACCGAAATCCTGGGCGAACGCTGCTATCCGAGCTTGACGGCAGCCGCCGAAGCTTTGGCGGCACGGGGAGAAAAGATCGATCTCGTCGACTGTTTTCGCCGCAGCGAAGACATCCCACCGATCGCCGACGAAGCGATTCGCATCGGCGCGAAATGCCTGTGGATGCAGATCGGCGTGATCAACGAGGACGCCGCCGCCAAGGCGCGAGCGGCCGGGCTCGACGTGGTGATGAACCGCTGCGTGAAGATCGAGCATGCGCGCCTGTTCGGCGGCCTGGGCTGGGCCGGCGTCAACACCCGCGTCATCTCCGCGCGCCGGCCGCAGCACCTGCCCTATTGAACTCATGAGCAAGAACGGCAAGGCCAAAGGCGCCGACCACGACTACGGCTTCGGCACGCGGGCGATCCATGCCGGCGCAACGCCCGACCCGGTGACCGGCGCGCGCGCCACACCGATCCACCAGACCACCAGCTTCGTGTTCGATTCGGCCGAACACGCTGCCAGCCTGTTCAACCTGCAGACCTTCGGCAACGTCTACAGCCGCATCAGCAATCCGACGGTCGCCGTGCTGGAAGAGCGCGTGGCGTCGCTGGAAGGCGGGCGCGCCGCGCTGGCTTGCGCCACCGGCATGGCGGCCCAGATGACGGCGCTGCTGGCCATCCTGAAGGCCGGCGACCACATCGTCGCCGCCTCGACGCTGTATGGCGGCAGCGTCGGCCAGCTCGGTATCGGCTTCTCGCGCCTGGGCATTGAAACCACCTTCGTCGATCCGGAGGACCCGGACAATTTCCGCCGCGCCGTGCGGCCGAACACCCGCGCGCTGTACGGCGAGACGCTGGGCAATCCGCTGGTCAACGTGTTCGACATCGAACCGGTGGCGAAGATCGCTCATGACCACGGACTGCCCCTGGTCATCGACAACACGGTGCCCAGCCCCTACCTGTGCACACCGTTCGCATTCGGCACCGACATCGTGGTCCACAGCGCCACCAAGTACCTGGGCGGCCACGGCACGACCATGGCGGGCGTGCTCGTCGAGTCCGGCAAGTTCGACTGGGGCTCGGATCTTTCCAAGGACAAGTTCCCCGAGATGCTGGAGCCCAGCCGCGCCTACCACGGCGTGAAGTTCTACGAGACCTTCGGCGACTTCGGCTACACGATGAAGGCGCGCATGGAGGTCAACCGCACCTTCGGCGCGGCGCTTTCGCCGCTGAACGCCTGGCTGATCCTGCAGGGCATCGAGACGCTGCACCTGCGCATGCAGGCGCATTGCCGCAATGCCCGGCGGGTGGCCGAGTTCCTGAGCGATCACGCGCTGGTGAACTGGGTGAACTACCCGGGCCTCGAAAATTCGCCCCACTACGCCTTGGCGAAAAAGCAGTTCCGCAGCATCGACGGCCGGCCCGGCGCGTCGGGCATCCTGACCTTCGGCATCAAGGCGGTGGATCCGGCCCGCGCCGGCGAGCGCTTCATCGACGCCTGCGAGTTCCTCAGCCACCTGGCCAACATCGGCGACGCCAAGACGCTGGTGATCCACCCCGCCTCCACCACGCACCGGCAGTTGAACGAAGAAGAACTCGCGCGCGCCGGGGTCCGGCCGGACATGATCCGGCTGTCGGTGGGCATCGAGGACGCCGACGACATCCTCTGGGACATCGACCAGGCGCTGCGGCAGGCGGTGCGCTAGCGGCCAGTCAGCGGCGCTAGACCGCCTGCAGGCAGACGTACAGGCCCGGGATCGGCTGGCGCTGGTCCTCGCGGATCGGGTGGTGCAACAGGCTGCGGATCTGGAAGCCGTGGCGCAACGCCAGCGCGCGCAGGTAACGCTCCGAGTGGGCGTAGCGCTGGCTGGGCCGCAGCACGAAATCCCGATCGCCCGGCGCCAGCTCCACCGAAAAACAGAACACTCCGCCCGGTTCGATCACCCGCGCCACGCCGTCGAACGTGGCCTCCAGTTCCCCGACGTAGATGAACACATCCGCCGACACCACCAGGTCGTAGCGATGATGGGTGGCGCGCAGATAGTCGACCAGATCGTCATGCACGAGGCGCCCATACACGTCCAGCGCCTCCGCTTTCGCGAGCATGTTGGCCGACAGATCCACGCCGTCGAGCCGCTGCGCCATCGGTTTGATCAGCGGTCCGCAAAGGCCGGTTCCGCAGCCCAGATCGAGCGCGCGCTCGAACTTGCGTCCGAGCGCCGCGAGCTGGTCCAGCAAGACGCGGTGCGCCTGGTAATTCAGGACCTGCACCAGGTGCTCGTCGAACTTCTCGGCGTATCCGTCGAACAGGAACTGGACGTATCGCAGCGGTGGACTGGCGGGTTGCTCCTTGCCGTTCACCGCTGCCAGGAAGTAGCGATTGAGTTCCGGGTCGTCGCCGTGATCGATCGCCCGCTGAAAGCACAAGGCGGCCTCCTCCAGCCGCCCCGCGTCCTTCAGCAACGCGCCGCGGCGGCTCCAGGCCTCGCCCAGCGCCGGGTCGCTGGCCAGAGCTGCGTCGTACGAGGCCAGCGCCTCGTCGTGCCGCTCAAGATGCTGCAGTGTCTCGCCGTGCAACAACCAGGCCTTGCCGTCGTTCGGCTGCGCCCGCAAGACGCGAGTCCAGTCGGCCAGTGCCGCCTCATGCTGGCCCAGCATGTTGAGCGCCGCGGCGCGATGCTTCAAGGCATCGGCCGCATCGGCGTCTTGCGCCAGCGCCTGTTCCAGCACCTCGAGTGCCTGCTGCGGCCTGGCCAGCTTCAGGCGGGTGGCACCCAGGTTCACCAGGGTCGAAGCCCGCCCGGGCACCAGCGCCAGCGAGGCCAGGAACTGCTGCTCGGCTTCCTCGAAGCGGCCCGCCTCGTGCAGGCGCACGCCCTCCATGAAAAAGTCTCGGGCCTGCTCGAAGGGATTGCTCATGGCGGCGGATTCTGCGGGGGTGCGCCGATCATAGGGGGCAGCCCGGGCGGCTTGCCTGCGACAATAGCGGCATGAGTTTCGCACCCCTTCAAAACGACACCTTCCTGCGCGCCTGCCTGCGCCTTTCCACCGACTACACACCGGTCTGGCTGATGCGCCAGGCGGGCCGCTACTTGCCCGAATACCGCGAGACCCGCGCCCGGGCCGGCAGTTTCATGGGCCTGGCCACCAATGTCGACTATGCGACCGAGGTGACGCTGCAACCGCTCGATCGCTACGCGCTCGATGCCGCGATCCTGTTTTCCGACATCCTCACGGTGCCCGACGCGATGGGACTGGGCCTGAGCTTCGCGCTCGGCGAAGGGCCGCGCTTCGCCAAGCCGGTGCACGATGAAGCCGCCGTGAGGTCGCTGCACGTGCCGGACCTGGAGAAACTGCGCTACGTGTTCGATGCGGTGACCTCGATCCGCAAGGCGCTGAACGGGCGCGTGCCGCTGATCGGCTTTTCCGGCAGCCCCTGGACGCTGGCCTGCTACATGGTCGAAGGGGCGGGCTCGGACGACTACCGGCTGGTCAAGACGATGCTGTACAGCCGGCCCGACCTGATGCACCGGATCCTCGAAATCAATGCCGATTCGGTGGCTGCGTATCTCAACGCGCAGATCGACGCGGGTGCGCAGGCCGTCATGATCTTCGACAGCTGGGGCGGCGTGCTGGCCGATGGCGCGTTCCAGGAATTCAGCCTCGCCTATACCGCGCGGGTGTTGAGCCAACTCAAGCGTGAGCACGAAGGCGCGATCATTCCGCGCATCGTATTCACCAAGGGCGGCGGCTTGTGGCTGCAGCAAATGGGCCGTCTCGACTGCGAAGTGCTGGGCCTGGACTGGACCGTGAACCTGGCGGCCGCGCGCGCGCTGGTCGGCGGACAAAAGGCCTTGCAAGGCAACCTCGATCCGAATGTGCTGTTTGCGCATCCGGCGCAGATCGAAGCGGAGGTGACCAAGGTCCTCGACAGCTTCGGCCCGCCGCACATGGGCCCCGGCACCGGCCCCACACACGTATTCAACCTGGGACACGGCATCAGCCAGCACACGCCACCGGATCACGTGCAAGTGCTCGTCGATGCGGTACGCAAACGTTCCCGGCAGCTGCGAGCGCAGCCAAGCGCCTGATCCAAAAGTCCGTCATCAGGGTGTTCCCTAGGACACAGCCTCTGCAAAAACTTTGCCAGAGGCTTGACTTATGCACAAAACTTGTGGCGCGGGGGGCGAAAGCCATCGGGGGCTGCTACAAAACCAATAGCACGCGCAAGCGCTTGATTCATAAGGCATTCCGCCGTTGCCCCTTTTTCAGGCATCCCAGGAAAACCCTTGATTTTCAAAGGGCCGACGCGGTTCGCGGGATCTCTATCAACAAAGTTATCCACAGCTTTATCGGATTTTTGCTTAACCTCTTTGAAATCAAACACTTAGAGGGCGTTTCGGAAACCGCTCTCAACACAATCGGCTAACCAGCGCTTTTATGTCCCATCGGCTCGCTGTCGTCGTCCCTACTCCAGCGCACAGTTCGATCAGCGGTCCGCTGACCTACTCAAGTGAGCTTCCACTTGCGCCGGGAACGCTGGTTCGAGTGCCCTTGGGCCGGCGCGAACTGCTGGGCGTGGTGTGGGACGAGGGCTCGGCGGCGACGCCGGATCGCAGCGGCGCGCAGGACAAGCCGATTGCCGGCAGCCTCGATGCGATCGCGCCGATGACCTCGGCGTGGAGACAACTCGTTACGTTCTCAGCGAATTATTACAGGCGCAGCTTGGGCGAAGTTGCGCTGGCAGGCCTGCCGCCGCAGTTGCGCGACCTGGGTGCCAGCCAGCTCGCACGGCGCCTGAAGCGGCCCGCATCGGCAGCGCACGACGCGGCGACCCAACCCGGCCTGCCACTGACCGGCGAACAGCGCGCCTGCCTCGCCGCGTTCGACGCCGGCACGGGGCCCTTCCTGCTGTTCGGCGCCACCGGCAGCGGCAAGACCGAGGTCTATCTGCAGGCAGTGCAGCGGCTGCTGGCAGGCGACCCGCAGTCGCAGGCGCTAGTGATGGTGCCGGAGATCAATCTCACGCCGCAACTGCAGGAGAGGTTCATCGCG
>DATNCB010000196.1:0-1403 GCA_035571715.1 Ramlibacter sp. | reverse complement strand
ATCGCCCATGGATTCCTGACGCTGTCGCTGATCCCGAAGTTTTTCCAGACCTCGTTCACGATTCGCAATTCCGGCATGGGTGTCAATTACGGCCTGAACAAGGTGCGTTTCACCGCGCCGGTGCCAGTGGGCAGCCGATTGCGCGGCCACCTGAAGCTGCTGGCCTGCGAGCCCATCGAGAAAGACGGCATCCAGATGACATGGCTGGTGACGGTGGAGCGCGAAGGCAGTGACCGGCCCGTGTGCATCGCCGAATCACTGTCGCGCCGCTATCCCTAGCGTCGAAGAAGCACACCCGACTGCTTTAGCCTGGCCCCCTAGTGGGCAGCAGGCGGCGCCGGCTGCCTGATTTCCGGGGCGAAGAACGTCCCGCGCGTGCCGAACGTGTAATCGGCCTCCAGGGCACCGATCCCGAGCAGCACGATCAGCAGCAAGGGAGGCACCAGGATCGCGTAGACCAGGGCGAGCCGCTCCCAGAGCATGTGCATGAAGACCGAGACGATCAAGCCCGCCTTCAGCAGCATGAACAGGATGATCAGCGACCACCTCAGCAGGCCGTGGAAGTGCAGGTAGTCGACCATGTAGGACGCCGCGCTGAGCACGAACAGCAGGGCCCAGATCTTGAAGTAGATGCCTAGCGGATGCTGCTGGCCCTGGGCGTGTGCGCCGGGTTGCTCCCCGGCAGGCGCGGCATGTGGGTGTTCGATGTGTTCCATGTGCTGGCCCTCGAGCTACCAGAGATAGAAGAACGCGAAGATGAAGACCCATACCAGGTCCACGAAGTGCCAGTACAGGCCCAGGATTTCCACGATCTCGTAGTTGCCCTTGCGGCCGGTCAGAAAGCCCGGCCGCTCCTGGTCGAGATCCCCTCGCCGCACCTTCAGCGCAACGATCACCAGGAAGATCACGCCGATCGTCACGTGCGTGCCGTGGAAGCCGGTGATCATGAAGAACGCGGAACCGAACTGTGGCGCGCCCCAGGGGTTGCCCCACGGGCGGACGCCTTCGAGGATCAGCTTGGTCCACTCGAATGCCTGCATGCCCACGAAGGTGGCGCCCAGGATCGCCGTGGCCAGCAGCAAGGCGAAGGTCGTCTTGCGGTCGCGCCGATAGCCGAAATTCACCGCCAGGGCCATCGTGCCGCTGCTGCTTATCAGGTCGAAGGTCATGATCGCGATCAGCAGCAGCGGCACGCTGCGGCCGAACAACGTCAGCCCGAAAACCTCGCTCGGATTGGGCCAGGGCAAGGTGGTGGATGCGCGCACCGTCATGTACGAGATCAGGAAGCTGCCGAAGATGAAGGTGTCGCTGAGCAGGAAGATCCACATCATCGGCTTGCCCCACGGCACGTTCTTGAAGGCGCGCTGGTCCGAGGACACGTCCGCGGAGATGCGTTGCCAGGC
>DATNCB010000195.1:0-10136 GCA_035571715.1 Ramlibacter sp. | reverse complement strand
TTCCCGAACGTCGCGGCCATGCGTTCGCGCGACTGGCAACACAAGAAGGGCTACACCTACGGCCTGCACGGGACGCCGACCACGTTTATGCTCGAGGAGCGGATCGCGACACTCGAAGGCGGCACCTACTGCATCCTGGTGCCCAGCGGGCTGGCGGCGATCGCCAATGTCAGCATGGCGCTGCTCAAGAGCGGCGACGAGGTCCTGATCCCCGACAACGCCTACGGCCCCACCAAGAACCTGGCCGACGGCGAACTGAAGAAGTGGGGCATCTCGCACCAGTTCTACGACTCCATGAAGCCGGACGATCTGCGGTCGCGCATCGGGCCGCAGACGAAGCTGGTGTGGCTCGAGGCGCCGGGCTCGGTGACGATGGAGTTCCCGCCGTTGGCGCAGCTGGCCGCCATCTGCCGCGAACGCAGCGTCACGTCCGCTCTGGATAACACCTGGGGCGCGGGCCTCGCGTTCAATGGCTTCGACCTGGGCGAGGGCGAGCGGCGCGTGTCCGGCAGCGGGGCCGACATCGTTGTGCAAGCGCTGACCAAGTACCCCAGCGGCGGCGGTGACGTGCTCATGGGCAGCATCGTCACGCGTGACGAGAAGCTGCACCTGCAACTGAAGCTGACTCATATGCACGTGGGCTGGGGCGTGGGCGGCAACGATGCCGAGGCGATCCTGCGTTCGCTTCCGACTCTGTCGCTGCGTTACCAGGCGCAGGACGCAGCGGCCCGCATGTTGGCGGCTTGGCTCGAGTCCCGGACCGAGATTTCGCAACTCCTGCATCCGGCCTTCGAAGGCTCGCCGGGTCACGAGCATTGGCGCGTGCTGTGCGGTGGCCACGGCAAGGGCAGCGGCCCGGCTGCCGGCGGCGCCGCGGCGGGCCTGTTCTCGGTCGTGTTCGATCAGCGTTACACGGTGGCGCAAGTCGACGCCTTCTGCGACGCGCTGAAGCTGTTTCAGCTCGGCTATTCCTGGGGCGGCCCGGTGAGCCTCGTCGTGCCGTACGAAGTTGCAAGCATGCGCAGCGCCCGGCTCGCGACCTGGCCGTACAAGGGCGTGCTGGTGCGCTTTTCGATCGGCTTCGAAGCCGTGGAAGACTTGCGCGCGGACCTCGAACAGGCGCTGGGCGCACTGGCGTAGGGGAAACCCACCCGGCACCGGGCTTTATCGCTTACATTGAAGCCATTGAACGAGAAACGGAACGCCTGTGGCTACACCAAATTACGGATACGAAAAACGGCAGAAAGAATTGGCCAAGAAAAAGAAGAAGGAAGACAAGCTCAAGGCGAAGGCCGACCGCAAGGTAGGCGGTCTGGGCGAGGGCGACAGTTCGTCCGGCGATTCCGGGGGCGGCAATCAGCCGCCGCCTTTCACCCAGCAGCGCTGAGCCGCATGCCCCACCCTAACCCTCCCCCGTAAGGGGAGGGGATTAGAGCCGCATCACATCTCCCCAAGAATCGCCTGCGCCAGCTCGGCCATAGCCGCCGCCGACCGGTTGGCCGGGGCGATCGTTTTCGCATCCGAATAGCCACTGAAGTTGCGCACGATCGAGGCGGCATAGCCCGGGTCATAGTGCTTGAGCAGCAGCTCGCGCACCACGTTCTCGATCTCGCCCGCTGCCACCTGCGCCTGCCACGCCTGAACCACCGCCTTGCCGCGCAGCTCGGTCAAGGCCGTCAGGCGATCGCAGAACAGCGTCTGGTCCTTGACGAAGAAATCGTAGTCTTCCATCAACAGGGCCACGCGCTCGTCGTCGGGCAGCTCCAGCCGCAGGCAAGGGCTGGCCCGCATGCGCTCGATCAACGCGTCGGGTACTGCCAGGTTGCCCACTTTCCTGCTCTCGCTCTCTACGAAGACCGGACGGGCTGGATCGAACCGGCGCAGCTGGTCCCACACCAGCGTGTCGAAGCGCTTCTGCATGGGCTGCGGCTGGCCGGGGATCGTGCCCAGCACCGAGCTGCGGTGGCTGGCCAGCGCCTCCAGGTCCAGCACCTGGGCGCCCTGGTACGCCAGTGCATGCAACAGCCGCGTCTTGCCGGCGCCGGTGGGCCCGCAGACGACGCGATAGTCGAGCCGCGCCGCCAACTCGGGCAGCGCCGCCAGCACGGCAGTGCGGAACGCCTTGTAGCCGCCCTCGAGCACGCTGACGCGAAAGCCGATCTCGCCCAGCACCAGCGCGAGCGAGCCACTGCGCTTGCCGCCACGCCAGCAGTAGGCCAGCGGCTGCCAGGTGCGGGGCTTGTCGAGCACCTCGCGCTCGATGTGGCGCGCGATGTTCGCAGCCACCAGCGCCGCCCCGCGCTTTTGCGCCTCGAAGGGGCTGACCTGCGTGTAGATCGTGCCAATGGTCTTGCGCTCTGCGTTGTCGAGCGAGGGCCAGTTCAGCGCGCCGGGCAGGTGGTCCAGCTCGTATTCGGCTTCGCTGCGCGCGTCGATGATGGCGCTGAAATCATCGAGCCGGGCAATGGCGTCGGCAGCGGCGACCTTTTGCACGCTCACGGGTTGGAAACCCCCGCCGGCGCGAGGACGAGCTTTTTCAATTCAGGCCAGACGTTGTCCAGGATCATCGGCTGCGCTTCTTCCGTGGGGTGAAGGCGGTCCGCCTGGAACAGCCGGGTCGGGTTCACTCCGTCGGACACACCTCTTAGCAGAAAGGGCACGATCGCGGCCTTCTGGGCCTTCGCGACTTTCGGGTACAGCCCGGCGAAGCGGTCGGAATAGGCGGTGCCGTAATTGGGCGGCACCTGCATGCCCACCAGCAGCACCCTGGCGCCGGCCTGCTGGGCCGAGCGCGTCATCTGTGTGAGGTTGTCCTCGGTCATGTCAAGCGGCAAGCCACGCAGGGCATCGTTGCCGCCCAACTCGATCACCACGATCGCAGGCTTGTGCTGCGCGAGGAGGGGCGCCAAGCGCGCTCGCCCGCCCGATGTCGTGTCGCCGCTGATGCTGGCATTGATGACGCGGGCCGGGATCTTTTCCGCGACGAGCCTCTTTTCCAGCAAGGGCACCCAGCCGGTGCCGCGCTTCAGGCCATACTCGGCGCTGAGCGAGTCGCCGACCACCAGGATCGACTTGCCTGTGGCGGCGGCCGCCGCAGGCAGCAAATAACCTCCAGCTAATGCGGCCGCGATAAAGTGGCGGCGGCGCCAAAGCCCAGCAAACATGTCAGATCCCATCATTTCAGTCGAGCACGTCCACAAATCGGTCACAGACTCGACGGGCACCCTCGACATTTTGCGCGATATCGATTTCGCCTTGGCGCCCAAGGAGACCGCCGCCATCGTGGGGGCCTCGGGTTCTGGCAAGAGCACGCTGCTGTCGATCATCGCCGGGCTGGACACGCCCACTCGCGGCACGGTCCGGCTCGCCGGCTGCGACCTGTTCAGCATCGACGAGGACGAGCGGGCCGCCTTGCGCGCGCGCAAGGTCGGCTTCGTGTTCCAGAGCTTCCAGTTGCTGGGCAATCTCACCGCTCTGGAAAACGTCATGTTGCCGCTGGAGCTGGCCGGGCGCAAGGATTCGCGCAAAGCCGCCTCCGAGATGATGGCGCGCGTGGGCCTGGCGACGCGCCTGGGGCACTATCCCAAGGTGCTGTCCGGCGGCGAGCAGCAGCGCGTCGCCCTGGCGCGCGCTTTCGTGGTCCAGCCGGCAGTGCTGCTGGCCGACGAGCCCACCGGCAGTCTCGACTTCGCCACGGGCGAAACGGTGATGGAGCTGATGTTCGACTTGAACCGGGAGCAGGGCACGACTCTCGTGCTGGTGACGCACGACAACGCCATCGCCACCCGCTGCGAGCGGCGCATCACGATCGAGGCGGGACACGTCACGGCTTGAGCGGGTGCTGGACCACGGGATAATTCCGCGATGTCCTCACCCAAAGTCCTGTTCGGATTTCATGCCGTGGGCGTGCGCCTGAAGACCGCGCCGCAGTCCGTCATCGAGATCTACGTCGATCCGACCCGGCGCGATGCGCGCATGCGGCAATTTCTCGAGCGCGTCGCCGAAGCCGGCGCGCGGTTGATCGAAGCCGACGGCATTCGCCTGGCCAAGCTGGCTGGCAGCCATGGTCACCAGGGCGTGGCCGCGCGGGTCCAGTCGCTGCCGGCGGCGCATTCGCTGGACGACTTGCTCGACCAGATCCAGGGACCGCCCTTATTGCTGGTACTGGACGGCGTTACCGACCCGCACAACCTCGGCGCCTGCCTGCGTGTGGCGGACGGCGCCGGCGTGCATGCCGTCATCGCGCCGAAGGACCATGCGGCGGGCATCAACGCCACGGTCGCGAAGGTAGCCAGCGGCGCAGCCGAAACCGTGCCGTACTTCATGGTCACGAACCTGGCACGCACGATGGGCGAACTGAAGGAAAGAAGCATCTGGTGCCTCGGCGCTGCCGACGATGCGCCCAAGACTTTGTACCAGGCCGACTTCAAAGGCCCGGTCGCGCTGGTGCTGGGAGCCGAAGGCGCCGGCATGCGCCAGTTGACGCGCAAGACCTGCGACGAGTTGGTGAGCATCCCGATGCGCGGCGCCGTCGAAAGCCTGAATGTCTCGGTGGCCAGCGGCGTCTGCCTGTACGAGGCGCTGCGGCAAAGATCATGAACGAGCAGGTTCGCGCTTGGGTGCGCGCCGCCCGGCACATCGCGGTGCTCACCGGCGCCGGCATGAGCGCCGAGTCGGGCGTGCCGACCTTCCGCGACGCCCAAACCGGCCTGTGGGCGCAATTCGATCCGCAGCAGCTCGCCACCGAAGACGCGTTTCGCGCCAATCCATCGCGGGTGTGGGAGTGGTATGCCTTCCGGCGCGAGATGATCGCCAAGGTCGAACCCAATGCCGGCCATCGTGCCCTCGCGGCTTTCGCGCAGCGCCACGCCGGCCGCCTGACGCTGATCACGCAGAACGTGGATGGCCTGCACCAGCGCGCCGGCAGCCCGGGCGTGCTGGCCTTGCACGGCAACATCGCCGAGGACAAGTGGCTGGACGCGCCGAAGAAGTGCTGCAACGCCAGCGCTGCCGTCGCCGGCAGCCCGCCGTACTGCGTGCGCTGCGGCAACATGCTGCGGCCCGATGTCGTGTGGTTCGGCGAAATGCTGCCGGTGGACATATTGGCGGCGGCCGAAGATGCGGCTCGAGAGTGTGACCTGATGCTGGTGGTCGGAACTTCGGGCGTCGTCTATCCCGCGGCGGGCCTCGCGCGCACGGCCGCCGGCAAGGTGGTCATCGTCAACCCCGAGCCGACCGATCTCGACGACGCGGCCGATGCCGTGCTGCGCGGCAGGGCGGCACAACTATTGCCAATCCTTCTGGAGGAGTGAGACATGCGTTTTTCGTACTTTGCTGTTGCTGCACTGGCCGTAGTCACGCTGGCCGCCTGCACGCAGGAGCAGCAGAACAAGCTGGGCCGCGACATCCAGAACTGGACCGGCACCAACGGCGTGCTGGAGGTCTACGCCGGCGACAAGGTGGTCAGGCGCTTCCTGAAAGTGGACAAGCTCAGTACCGCGTTAGGCACCGACGACAACAAGCCGCGCGCATACCGCTATGGCTACGGAATCCTGGACGAGAATCTGAACTTCGTCGCCGATCCGGGCGAGAAGAAGGTGTACTTCGAGGTCAGCGACTTCAGCACCTACGTATTTTTCGAAAATCCGCACTGACTGCGGGCTGTCATGCCGGGCTCGACCCGGCATCCACGTTGGCGCGCCACGGTGGATTGCGGATCAAGTCCGCAATGACAGCGTGTGCGGGCCTTACTCAGGCGCGCTAGCCTTGTCCAGCAAGGTCATCGCATGCGCATCCAGCACCAACTGCGCCGCAGCCGTCAACTCGCCCAATTGCGCGATCGACGTCGCGCTCGCGATCGGCGACGTCACGCCTGGCCGGGCCAATAGCCAGGCGAGCGCCACGCGACCCGGTGTGCTCCTGGTGCCTGCCGCCACCTCATCGAGCGCCGCGAGAATCCTCAGCCCGCGAGGATTCAGGTACTTGCCGATCGCGGTCTTCCCGCGCGGGCTTTTCGCCGCGTCCGCAGCGCTGCGGTACTTGCCGGTCAGGAACCCCGATGCCAGCGACGAGAAACCGATCACACCCAGTTCCTCATCCAGGCACAGCTTCTGCAGTCCCCGCTCGAATTCGGCGCGGTCGTACAGGTTGTACAGCGGCTGCAGGCTCTCGTAGCGGGGCAGGCCAAGCTTGCGGCTGGTCTCCAGCGCGAGTGCCAGGCGCGGGGCGGTGTAGTTCGAGGCGCCGATCACCCGCACCTTACCGGCCTTGATCAGGTGCGCATAGGCCTCCAGCGTCTCTCCCAGCGGGGTGGCTTCGTCGTCCTTGTGCGACTGGTACAGGTCGATGCAATCGATTTGCAGCCGGCGCAGCGAGTCTTCCGCCGCCTGGCGGATGTTCGCGGGGCTCAGCCCCACCTTGCCGTTGCCCATGTCCAGGCCGACCTTGGTCGCGATCACCACCTTGTCGCGCCGGCCGCCTTGCTTGAGCCACTTGCCGATCACGGTCTCGGACTCGCCGCCAGTGTGGCCGGGCGCCCAGCGCGAATAGACGTCGGCCGTATCGATGAAGTTGAAGCCGGCGTCGAGCCACGCGTCCAGCAGCGAGAACGACGTCGCTTCGTCGGCGGTCCAGCCAAACACGTTGCCGCCGAAGCACAGCGGCGAGACTTGCAGGGCAGAGCGGCCCAGGGTGCGGTATTGCATGGCGTCCTCGTCAAGCCAGTTCAAAAAAGCGCATCACGACTTTGTCAGGATAGCGCGCGCCGGTGCCCACGAACATGCGCTGGTTAATCCAGCCCAGCGATTGCGAGATGGTTTCGAAACTCGGGCTGCAGCGAAAGTAGATCGAGGCAGGGTCGACCGGCTCGCCGCGCACCAGCCGCGCCATCAACTCCGGCGGCCCGGAGCGGATCGCCCGGTTCTGCACGTAGATCAGGTCGCCGCCGTCGGTCTCCAGCACATAGCGCGCGTCGAGCTCCGCCAGCGTGTCGCTCACGACGAGCTGGAAGTCCGCCCCGCCCGGCAGCACGCGCGCCCGCCAGCCGTCGCCCACGGCTTCACCGGAGAGGATGGGAATCAGCCGGCGCAGGCCGCGCACGGTGCGTCCGACTTCCAGCGGTTTGGTAACCTGCACCGACAGGTCGGCGAAGAACTTGAGTTCGGGGGTGGCGAGGTTCGCGAGGGTCATGCGGGAATCTCCGTTATGAGTTGGCTACAAGGCGTGCACCTGTTGACGGGCTGCCCGGTTTGTGGCTTGATTTATTGTGGAGGATTAGACAACAAGTGGCAAAAAGCCTTTCCGCTTCAAGCACCTGCGATGCAGCGTGCGCCGATATGTGCGGCAGTGGCCAGATTGTTCCGCGCGGTCTGCGGCATACGCTAGACCCATTCCTATGAGCATGCAATCGTGACATCACCAGAATCTGACTACCTTCTGCACCTTGCAAGCCTCTCGTTGTCATTTGTCGGTTTCTCGGCAATCGTTGTCACCCTCCGGGGTGCACTGGGAGGCGAGCTCTCCGATCGGCACCTCCGCCTCGTGCGCCTCTATATTGAAGGTGGCCTTCTGGTCACCGCTCTGGCTTTGGTTCCCTCACTTCTAAACCTCCTTCATGTCCCCGACACCGTCACGTGGCAGCTGTCCAGCGCGGCCGCTGCTTCGATCTTTACCGTCCTTCTCCTGATCCAATTCCGCCGTCGCCGTGCAATCGAGCCGGGCCCATTTCCTCTATGGGTCGTAATCATTTATGCCGTGGCGACGGTCGCGGTTGCGAGCCTCTGGTTCAACGTCGCAGGAATCCCCTTCTCACCGAATGTCGGCCCTTACGCAATTGTCCTGACTTGGGCTCTTTGCATCTTCGGGTTCACCTTTGTTCGAACCATTCAGCTATTCCTGCATCGTGAGGTCTAACAGGGCGTATATGGACTCCGCCCGAAGCGTGCGGTGACGCGTCGCCGCACGGGTAGCGGATCGCTGTTTTTACGTCTACGTCAGGCGCGTAAGGAGCCACCATGCCACTCGTCACTCTGACCGTTCTCAAACCAAGGACCGCCGAATTCAAGGCCGGCGTGCTAGATGCAGTCCATGCGGCCTTGGTGTCGTCTGGCGTGCCTGCGACCGACAGGTTTCAGCGCGTCCTTGAACTCGACGCCGACTCATTTCGCTTCGATCCAAGCTATCCTGACCTTCAAGGCAAACGAGATGACAACTTCATACTGATCGAGGTCCTTTGGTCGGTCGGGCGAAGCGTAAAGGTGAAGAAGCAGCTGCTCGCAGAACTGGTTGCCTCGCTTGCACAGATCGGGCTGAATCCTGAGAACGTCATGGTGGTGTTCAAGGAAACGGCCTGGGAGAATTGGTCGTTTGGCGGCGGGAGGCTCATTCACACCTAGCCATCCAGTGCGCGCACACAGAATTCGATTTTTCGATTGCAAAAGGGAATCGGAAATATGCCTAGTCGTCCGCCCGCAGTCGCTGCCTTTCTGGAAGGCAAGCGAATCGTCGTCGCCGGAGTTTCGCGTTCCGGCAACAGTCCTGCCAATGCCATTCTCCGCCGCCTTCGCGATAACGGCCACGAGGTTGTTCCGCTCAACCCGAAGGCCGCGGAGATTGAAGGCGAGAAGTGCTACGCCGACCTCAATGCCGTTCCGGGCCCGATCCATGGCATCATGGTGGTAACCCATCCCTCGATATCGGCGGACATCGCGCGCGCAGCGCTCGGTCTCGGCATCAAGCACATCTGGTTCCATCGGTCGTTCGGCACCGGCAGTGTGTCGCAGGAAGCTCTCGACCTTTGCCGCTCGCGCGGCATCGAACCCATCGAGGGGGGTTGTCCCATGATGTACTGCGCGCCAGTCGATCCGGCCCACCGCGTCTTCTGCTGGTGGCTTCGCCTCACTCATCGTATCCCGGCTTAGCCATGACGCCAGGGCGCTGAAGCTCGATTTGCCGAGATGCTGGAAGCTAACCCCGCTCCACGACAACTTCACTGATCTGCATCACCGGCGACAGATCGGTGTAGTTCGCAATGTCACCCAGGATCTCCTTGGAATGGGGCCCGAAGGCGCGCTGGAATGCTTCGACCGAGTCGCAAAAAATGTGGCACATGCCAATGTAGGTCGCCGGTGTGCCGGGCGCTCCACCTGCGAGTCCCTTGTCGACGGTGTAGTACCTGCAAGCATCGCCCATTCGGGCCTTGAGAAGGGGCATGTGCTTGTCGCGGTAGTAGTCATGATCGAATCGGGCCCCCGGCTTGTTCGGATACATCACGCTCACCTTGATCATGCTGGTCTCCTGATGGGGTGTTGGGAGAAATGGCGGCTGCAATCGTGCGTCAAAGGCTTATTTCAGGCAAGCGCGGCCGGCCGCCTGCTGGCGATGCTCGAGCGTGCGAACGAGTCTGCACCGCGTTGACTGACGGATCGGTGCACGACCATGGATACCGGGTCGAGCCCGGCATGACAGCTAATGCCGGGGCAAGCCCGGCATGGCTGCTAATGCGCCGGGACGGTTCCCTGCTTCGCCTGCAACGCCTCGTGAATCGCCTGCGCCGAGCGCTTGCCCGCGCCGGCCGCCAGAATCACCGTGGCGGCGCCGGTCACTGCGTCGCCGCCGGCAAAAACCAGCGCCTTGGACGTGAGTCCGGTGTTTTCGTCGGCGACCAGGCAGCCCTTCTTGTTCGTGAGCAGGCCGGAGGTGGTGCGCGTCAACAACGGGTTGGGCGTGGTGCCGATCGCCAGCACGACATTGTCGACCGGCAGCACGAATTCGCTGCCTTCGATCGGGATCGGCTTGGCGCGGCCCGACGCATCCGGCTCGCCCAGTTTCATCTTCTGGCACTTCAGGCCCTTGACCCAACCGTCGGCGTCGCCAACGACTTCGAGCGGATTGGTGAGCCACTGGAACTGCACGCCTTCCTCGATCGCGTGGTGGTATTCCTCGACCCGCGCGCCCATTTCCTTTTCGCTGCGGCGATACACGATGTAAGCTTCCTCCGCGCCCAGGCGCAGCGACGAGCGCACTGCGTCCATCGCCGTGTTGCCGGCGCCGATGACGGCAAAGCGCTTGCCCACCTTGAGCGGCGTGTCGGTTTCGGGGAACTGATAGCCGCGCATGAGATTCATGCGGGTCAGGAA
>DATNCB010000194.1:0-3854 GCA_035571715.1 Ramlibacter sp. | reverse complement strand
CACCTCGAGCCTGGACCCGCATGCCAAGCGCGAGGTCGAGGCGCTGATGGCGGAGTTCGCGCAAGCCGGCATGACGCTGGTCTTCGCGAGCCACAACCTGGGCCAGGTCAAGCGCTTGGCGACCCGCGTTGTCTACCTCGAGCAGGGACGCGTGCTGGCCGATCTGCCCGTTCATGAGTTTTTCAGTGGCCCGCGGCTGGGAGAAGCTTCCCGCGAGGCCGAGTTGTTCGTCAAAGGAGAACTGGTTTGACTATCAAGTCAACATCGAAATCAAGGCGGGCGCTGTGCGCGGCGTGGCTGTGCGCCGCATTCCTCGCCGCCGGCAGCGCCGCGGCGCAGTCGATCACCATGGCCTCGACCACGTCGACCGAACAGTCCGGCCTGTTCGGCTACCTGTTGCCGGAATTCAAGAAGGCCACCGGCCTGGACGTCAAGGTTGTGGCCGTCGGCACCGGACAGGCCATCGACATGGCGCGACGCGGTGATGCCGACGTGCTGTTCGTGCACGACCAGGCCGCCGAGGAAAAGTTCGTGGCCGAAGGCGGCGCGGTCAAGCGCTATCCGGTGATGTACAACGATTTCGTGCTGGTCGGCCCCAAGGGCGACCCGGCCGGCACCCGCGGCAAGGACATCACCGAGGCGTTGAAGAAGATTGCGGTCAAGAACGCGATCTTCATTTCGCGCGACGACAAGAGCGGCACCCACGCGGCAGAACTTCGTTATTGGACCGAGGCAGGCATGGCTGCACGCAAAGGTGCCGGCTACAAGGCCTGCGGCTGCGGCATGGGTCCGGCGCTGAACATTGCCACTTCATCCAACGCCTACGTGCTGACCGACCGTGGTACCTGGCTGAGCTTCAAGAACCGTGGTGACCTCGCCATCCTGGTGGAAGGCGATACGCGTCTCTTCAACCAGTATGGCGTGATGGTGGTGAACCCGGCTAAATATCCACATGTGAAGGCAGCCGATGCACAGAAATTCGTCGACTGGATCACCTCGCCCGCGGGCCAGTCGATCATTGCCGCATACAAGATCAATGGCCAGCAGCTGTTCTTCCCGAACGCCGACCGGTAGCAATTCCTATTTTTTCCCGAGCTTGCGGTAGATCGTCGCCCGGCTGATGCCCAGGGCCTGCGCGGCCTGCACGACATTGCCGCGCGCTTCCGCCACCGCGGTGCGGATCAGCGCGATTTCGACCGCGCGCAGCGGCACGCGCGGCGCTACTGCCATTGCGCTTTGACCCGGAAGCTGGGGCAGCGCGTGCAGCCGCAGGCCAGACCACAAAGGCACCTCTGCGGGCGCCGCATTCGTGCCGCGCCGCGCGAGGTCGAACAGCTGCTCCCACGGCTGGGCGAACAGCTCGCTGCAATGCACGGGTTCGCCGGCCAAGCCCAGTTGCGGCACCATCTGGCGCGCGGGGTGATTGCTACCCGCGACCCAGCCGTCGGCATCCAGGCACACGAGTCCGTCGTCGTCGCCGCCGAGTGAACGGCCGGGCCAGTTCAGCCTGAGCAGCAATTTGTGCGGCAGCGCGAGCGCGAGCTCGTTCTCGATACTGCGCGCCGATTGCGCCACCAGGTGCTTGAGCTCGGGCCTCTCGGCCGCGTCGATGCCGGTCAGGTCCAGCATCCCGACACACTTTCCATCAGGGCCGAACAGCGGCGCGCCGGCGCAGCTATAGACCGAGGTGTCGGCGAAGAAATGTTCGCCCCGATGCAGCCACACCGGCTGCAGCTCGGCCAGCGCGGCGCCGATGGCCGTGGTGCCGACGCTGCGCTCCGACAGATCGACGCCGACGCGGGTGATCAGCTCGGCGCGACGATCGCTGTGATCGATCGGCCCGTGGGCATCGATGACGATCCCGTCGTGGTCGGTCAGGATGGCGAAATAGCGGGTGCTGGCCAGGGCGCGCGACAGCCGGTCGAGCACGGGCCGAGCGGCCCGCACCAGCGGCTGGCTGGTTTCGATCACGCGCCGCCGGGCTTGAGTGGCGATCATGTCGAATCCCAGCCGCTGCTCGGGCCGCTGTCCGCTGGCCAGGCAGCGCCGCCATGACCTTTCGATCCAGCCACCTTCGAACCAGGCGTGGGCCAGGACCTCCGTGGCGCTGCGGCCTTCGAGCATGACGGCGCGGCGCGCCTGTTCGATCTGCCGCAGGCGCTGCTCGGCAATGGTTTGCATAGGGACTGTCATGCTCGGCAATGAATCGATGGAAGTGCTGGCGCTGCCGCCATTGTTCCATTTTGAGAATTCCGTGTTACTGCCGCGCAGGCAGCGTCGATGTCTAGGGTTTCGCCTAGGTTAACGCACTTGCGCGGGTCGAACAATGGATTCGCTCGCCCCTGGCGTGTGCCGCAGGCTGGCGACATTTCCTTCAAGGAGACAAGCCCAATGCAAGTTCAACTCAAGGTCAATGGCAAGTCCGCCAGCGTCGACGTCGCACCCAACACATTGCTGGTGTATGTGCTGCGCGAACACCTCAAACTTACCGGCACCCATGTCGGCTGCGACACCGCGCAGTGCGGCGCCTGCACCGTCATCGTGAACGGGCGGGCCATCAAGTCGTGCAACACGCTGGCCGTGCAGCATGAAGGCGCCGAGGTCACCACCATCGAGGGCCTGGCTACGGCCGACGGCACGATGCATCCGATGCAGGCGGCCTTCAAGGAATGCCACGGGTTGCAATGCGGCTTCTGCACACCGGGCATGGTGATGAGCGCGGTGGACCTGTGCAAGCACAACCCCGCTGCCGGCGAAGCCGAAATCCGCGAACTGCTCGAAGGCAACCTGTGCCGCTGCACCGGTTACCAGAACATCGTCAAGGCGGTGCAGATGGGTCAGAAGTCCATGGCTTCGGCCTGAAGGAGAACGATCATGGGTGCATCCGATTTTTCCAAGCTGCCGCACATCGGCGAGGCGCTCAGGCGCAAGGAAGACTACCGATTCCTGACGGGCGCCGGCCAGTACACGGACGACGTGAACCTGGGCCACCAGAATTACGCCGTGTTCGTGCGATCGCCGCACGCGCATGCGCTGATCAAGGGCATCGACGTGGCCAAGGCGCAGGCCCTGCCCGGCGTGGTCAAGGTCTTCACCGGCAAGGACGTGGAAGGCAAGATGGGTGGCCTGCCTTGCGGCTGGCTGATCACCAGCACCGACGGCCAGCCGATGAAGGAACCGCCGCACCCGATCCTGGCGCAGGGCAAGGTGCGCTATGTCGGCGACCACGTGGCCATGGTCGTGGCCGATACCGTCGAACATGCCAAGAATGCCGCCGAGGCGGTGGAAGTGGACTACGAAGAGCTGCCGGCCGTGGTGCGGCTGCAGGACGCGAAGAACGGTCCCGCCCTGCATGAGGCCGCGCCCGACAATCACTGCTACAAGTGGGCCATCGGCGACAAGGCCGCGGTCGACGCCGTGTTTGCATCGGCCGCGCACGTCACCCGGCTGGACCTGACCAACAACCGGCTGATTCCCAACGCCATCGAGCCGCGCGCGGCGATCGGCTCGTACAACCGCGCATCCGACGAGTACACGCTCTACGTGGCCAACCAGAACCCGCACGTCGAGCGGCTGCTGATGACGGCGTTTGTGCTGAGCCTGCCCGAGCACAAGGTACGCGTGATCGCCCCCGACGTAGGCGGCGGTTTCGGCTCCAAAATCTACCTGTATGCCGAGGACGTGGCGCTGACCTGGGCCGCCAAGCAGCTCAATTGCGCCATCAAGTGGACGGCCGAGCGCAGCGAGAGCTTCCTGTGCGACGCGCATGGCCGCGACCACGTCACCCACGGCGAACTGGCGACGGACAAGGACGGCAAGTTCCTGGGGCTGCGGGTGCATACCGACGCCAACCT
>DATNCB010000193.1:0-2092 GCA_035571715.1 Ramlibacter sp. | reverse complement strand
CACGGTGACCGAGCAGATGCTCAAGCAGTTCATCAAGATGGTTCATCCGCGCGGCATCTTCAAGCCCAGCCCGCGCATCATCATCTGCGTGCCCTGCGGCTCGACCCAGGTCGAGCGCCGCGCCATCCGCGAGTCGGCGCTCGGCGCGGGCGCGAGCGAGGTGTACCTGATCGAGGAGCCGATGGCGGCGGCGATCGGCGCCGGCCTGCCGGTGTCCGAAGCGTCCGGCTCGATGGTCGTGGACATCGGCGGCGGCACCACCGAAGTGGGCGTGATCTCGCTGGGCGGCATGGTTTACAAGGGCAGCGTTCGGGTGGGCGGCGACAAGTTCGACGATGCCATCATCAGCTATATCCGCCGCAACTACGGCATGCTGATCGGCGAGCCGACCGCCGAAGCGATCAAGAAGAACATCGGCTCGGCTTTCCCGGGCAGCGAAGTCAAGGAAATGGAAGTCAAGGGCCGCAACCTGTCCGAAGGCGTGCCGCGTTCCTTCACCATCTCCTCCAACGAAATCCTGGAAGCGCTCACCGACCCGCTGAACAACATCGTCTCGGCCGTGAAGAATGCGCTGGAAAGCACGCCGCCCGAACTGGGCGCCGACATCGCCGAGCGCGGCATGATGCTCACCGGCGGCGGCGCCCTGCTGCGCGACCTGGATCGCCTGCTGGCCGAGGAAACCGGCCTGCCGGTGCTGGTGGCCGAAGACCCCCTGACCTGCGTGGTGCGCGGCTGCGGCATTGCGCTGGAACGCATGGAACGCCTGGGAAGCATCTTCACCAGCGAGTGATCTGATCCCTGCCCGCGGTGCCGGGAGGAAAATGTGCCATGCCGTTAGGTACCCTCGACCGAACGCCGCCGCCCTTCTTCAGGCAGGGCGCTTCGGCCCTGTCCAAGCTCATGGTTTGCGGCGCGTTGGCGCTGTTCCTGATGGTGGCGGACGTGCGTTTTCGCATCGCGCAGCCGTTGCGGGCCGTTGTCGCCACCGTGCTGTACCCGGGCCAGTGGCTGGCCATGCGGCCGGTGCTGCTGGTGCGCTACGGGGCCGAGTACTTCGAGTCGCTCAAGAGCGCCCAGGCGTGGGAAGAAGCCGCGCGGCGCAAGCTGGCGCTGCAATCCCAGCGCGCCAACCAGGTCGAGCAGCTCGCCGTGGAAAACGAGCGGCTGCGCAAGCTCCTGGAACTGCGCCAGCGCGTCACGACGCCGAGCCAGGCGGCCGAGGTGCTGTACGACGCGGCCGACCCCTTCACCCGCAAGGTCATCATCGACAAAGGCATGGCCCAGGGCATCGAGTCCGGCTCGCCGGTGCTGGATGAGTCAGGCGTGCTGGGCCAGGTCACCCGGGTCTATCCGCTGGTCAGCGAAGTGACGCTGCTGACGGACCGCGAGCAGGCAATTCCGGTGCTCAATGCCCGCACCGGTGCGCGCAGCGTGGCCTACGGCGATCCGTCGTCGCGCGGCGGCTCGCTGGAGCTGCGATTCATGGCCGGCAACTCGGACGTCAAGCCGGGCGACATTCTCACCACCAGCGGCGTGGACGGCGTCTACCCGCCGGGCCTGCCGGTGGCGCGTATCGAGAAGGTGGAACGGCGCGCCGACTCCGGCTTTGCGCGCATCACCTGCTCGCCGCAGGCTCTGGTGGACGGCGCGCGGCACGTGATGGTGCTCAGCCCGATTTCGGCGCAAATCCCGGCCCGGCCCGCGCCGGAGGACGCGGCCGCGGCAGCGAAGAAAGGAGCCCGCAAGTGATCATGCGCCCCGGGCAGCAACTGCTGCTGCCGGCCAATCCCGTCTTCATCTGGGGCAGCCTGCTGCTGGCCCTGCTGGTAAACATGCTGCCGCTGGGCCGCGCGGCCTGGCTGCCCGACTTCCTGGCGCTGGCGCTGGTGTTCTGGAGTGTGCACCAGCCGCTGCGGGTGGGAATCGGCGCGGCGTTCATGTTCGGCCTGGTCATGGACGTGCACCAGGCGGCGCTGCTGGGCCAGCACGCGCTGGCGTACACGGCGCTGAGCTATTTCGCCATCACGATTCATCGCCGCCTGTTGTGGTTCAGCGTGCCATCCCAGGCGGTGCAGGTGCTTCCGCTGTTTGT
>DATNCB010000192.1:0-1351 GCA_035571715.1 Ramlibacter sp. | reverse complement strand
GGGTCGGTGATAACGCCGCGCAGCGCCGACGCCGCCACGGTGTAGGGCGATCCGAGGTACACCCGCGCCGTCGCGGAACCCATGCGTCCCTTGAAGTTGCGCGCGGTGCTGGAGATGACGGTGATGTCGTCTCCCAGAGTTGTTCCGTAGCCGGCGCAGGCACCGCAGGCGGTGGGGAACAGCTCCGCGCCCGCATCCATGAGCACCTGCAGGACGCCTTCAGCGCGCGCCGCCTCCTGGTCTTTCAAGCTCGCGGGCGCGACCATCAGCCGCACACCAGCCGCAACATGCTGCCCGCGCAACACCTGCGCCGCAGCGCGCAGGTCCTCGAGTTTGGCGCCGGTGCACGCGCCTATGTAGGCGACGTCGACGGCGGTGCCGGCGTAGTGAGACACGCCTTGCGCGTTGGCGGGGCTGTGCGGCGCGGCGACAAAGGGCTCGAGCGCGGCCGCGTCGAAGCGATGGGTTTCGCAGCCCGCTGCATCGATCGCGGCTTCGTCAGTGTCAAGACCCGTGATGTCCACCGCCGGCGCGCCTGTCGCAGCCAGCCACTCCTGCGTGGTCGCGTCCGGTGCGATCAATCCGGCCTGGCTGCCCAGCTCCGCGCTCATGTTCGAAAGCGTCATCCGCTCCGCCATCGAAAGCGCCTGCACCGCGCTGCCGCAAAACTCCACCGCCTGGTACTGCCCGCCGTTCATTCCGAAGCGGCCGATCATGTGCAACATCATGTCCTTTGCAACCACGCCCGCCCCGAGCCGCCTGTCCCATTGCATCCGGATCGTGCGCGGCACGCGCAGCCAGATCTCGCCCGTGACCACCACGCCCAGCATCTCGGTGCTGCCGATGCCGAACATGTAGGCGCCGAATGCACCGCCGGTCGGCGAATGCGAGTCGCCGCCGACGCAGAACATGCCGGGCCGGATGTGGCCGTGCTGAGGCACCACGATATGGCAGATGCCCTGGCTGTCGTAGACATGCGGCAGGTGCTGGTCGCGCGCCCAGTCGCGGGCGATGCGCACGATGCGGCGCGAGTCGTCGTCGCTCTCGGGCACGTAGTGGTCCATCACGAGCACGACCCGCGAGCGGTCCCAGATCGATGCGCCAAGCGCCTCGAGCATCGGCTTGAGGCGCCGCGGCCCCGACGAGTCATGGAACATCGCGAGATCGACCCGGCAATTGACGATCTCGCCGGGCGTGACTTCGCTGCGGCCGGCCGCGCGGGCGATCAGCTTTTGCGCGAGGGTCTGCGGCAGTGCGCTCATTCCGGCTTGGCTCCCGAAAACTTCACCACCTTGGCCCAGCGCGAAATCTCGGACTGCACGAACCGCGCGAACTCCTCCGGCGAGTTGCC
>DATNCB010000191.1:0-3029 GCA_035571715.1 Ramlibacter sp. | reverse complement strand
TGGGGCTTGATTCGTCCGGCCGCGACGTGCGGCATCACTTCCGCGACGAACCGCGGCACGGCAGCCGATCGCTGCGCCTTATTGCGCAGTTTGTTGGACACGCCGAACAGCGTGAGCCGCTTGGCGTGCAGGGCATCCAGGTCGATGTCGGCGTGCAGCACGCCGTCGACATACCCCACCGTGGCGTGCCGGCCTTCGAAAGCCAGTGCGCGGATGTCTTCGGCGACCACAGAGCCGCCGACAGTGTTGACGACGAGATCGGCGCCGTGCTGGCCGGTTGCCTCCATCACCGCCGCGGCAAAGTCGGCCATGCGCGTACAAAGGCCGACGTCGAGGCCGAGGGGTTTGAGCGCCTCCAGCTTCCGCGCCGACCCCGAAGTGCCGATGACCTTTGCGCCCAGCACTTTGGCCAGCTGCAGCGAGGCCACGCCCACCCCTGACGACACGCCGTTGATCAGCACCCATTCGCCGGCCTTCAGGCGCCCTTGCAGCACCAGCATGTCGAACGACACGCTGAAAGTCAGCGGGATGCTTGCCGCCTCTTCCCACGACAGTGCCTGCGGCATCGCGATGGCCTCGGCCTGTTCCATCAGCGCAAATTCCGAGAACGCGCCGGCGCAGCGGCCCATGACGCGGTCGCCCGGCCTGAAGCCAGTGACGCCTTCGCCCACCGCGACGACCTTGCCGGCGCCTTCTTGACCGATGGCTTTCCACGTGCCGGCCTTGCTGTGCGGGTCACGGCCCGGCATGAATTCACCGCGGTTCAGCGCGGCCGCATGCATGCGCACCAGCAACTGGCCCGGCCCCGCCTGCGGCACCGGCGCGTCGCGCAATTCGAGCACGGAGGCCGAGTCTGTCATCTGCATCCACCAGCATTGCATGGTTTTGTTCTCCTAGCGGCCGGTGAAAACCGGCTTGCGTTTTTGCATGAAGGCCGTGCGGCCTTCGGTGTAGTCGGCGCTCTCGAAGCAGCCGCGGATCAGGGACGTGCACAGCGCAACGTCCAGGTCGGGCGAGGCTTTGAGGATTTCGCGCGTGATCGCCTTGCCGGCCGCCACCGTGAGCGGCGCGTTCTCGGCGAGCGCGGATGTGTACTCGCCAAGCAGCGCATCCAGCGCTTCGCGCGCGCAGATGCGCGACACCAGGCCGAGCGACTTCGCTTCCGCGGCATCGATCCGCCGGGCGGTGAAGAACAGGTCTTTGGCGGCACCGGGGCCGATCAGGTCGACCAGGTTCTTCATCGCCGAATAGCGGTAACCCAGCCCCAGGCGGGCCGCGGGAATCGCGAACACCGAGTCGGTGGATGCGATGCGGATGTCGCAGCTGATCGCCACATTCACGCCGCCCCCGATGCAGTAGCCGTGTATGCAGGCCAGCGTCGGCTTGGGAAAATCGTGGATGCCCGTCAGCGCCTCTTCGGCCATCACCTCGTAGCGGCTGACGGCCTCGCGCGCGGCACGCAGGTCCTCGAACTGCGAGATGTCGGCGCCGGAGACGAACGACTTCTCGCCTGCCCCGGAAAAGACGACCAGGCGCACCCGATCGTCCGCCTGGGCGAGCTGCAGGAGCGGCGGCACTGCTTCCCACATTTCGACCGACAGGGCGTTGTGCTTGGCCGGGTTGTTGAAGCGGATGTGCAGGGTGCTGCCGTCAAGCCAGGCCTGGACCCGCTCGGTGCCGGTTTGGTAGGTGGGGTTGGTCATCAATACACTCCCGTGGCTTTCATTCGGGCCAGGTCATCGCGGCTGAAGCCGAGCTCGAGCAGGACTTCCTCGGTGTGTTCGCCGCGGCGCGGCGCCGCGCGGGCGATGGTGCTGGGGGTGCGCTCCAACTGCATGGGCTGGCCCACCAGCCGCTGCGGGCCGAGCCGATCGGAGACGACCTCCTTGACCATGCCCAGGTGCTGGATCTGCGGTTCGGCAAACACCTCGCGCATGTCGCTGATGAGGCCGCAGGCGACCCCGCCCTCGTTGAATTGTTCGATCCAGTAGCTGCGGTCCTGAGCGGCCAGGCGCTGGTTGATCTGCGCATTGAGCGAGTCACGGTTGACGGAACGCGCCGCCTTGATGTGATAGCGCTGGTCCGTGATCCATTCGGGCGCGCCCAGGATGTTGCAGAAGCGCTCCCAGATCTTGGAGCCGAACACCGCGATGTTCAGGTAGCCGTCGCGGGCCTTGTAGACGCCGGTCGGGATACTGGTCGGGTGGAAGTTGCCCGCCTGCGCCGCGACCTCTCCATCGATGAGGAAGCGCGAGGTCTGGAAATCCATCATGTAGACCATCGATTCCAGCAGCGAGGTGTGCACCCATTGGCCCTTGCCGGAGGCTTCGCGCTCCAGCAGCGCGACCAGGATGCCCTGGGCCGCGAAGATCCCGGCGCACAAATCGGCGATCGGGATGCCGACCCGCATCGGGCCTTCGCCGGGCGTTCCCGTGACGGACATCAGCCCGCCCATGCCCTGCGCGATCTGGTCGAAACCCGGACGCGACGCCAGCGGGCCGGTCTGGCCGAAGCCGGAGATGCTGGCAAAGACGAGGCCGGGGTTGCCGGCGGCCAATGTTTCGTAGTCGATACCGAGGCGGAATTTGACGTCGGGCCGGAAGTTCTCGACGACCACGTCCGCGCCTGCGATCAGGCGCTTCAAGGCCGCGATGCCTTCGGCCTCCTTGAGGTTGAGAGTGACCGAGCGCTTGTTGCGGTGGGTGTACTGGTAGTCGGAGGCATCCTGGCCTCCGAGTGTGTCGTCGCCGCGCATGTGTTCGGGCATCTGCACCTGGATCACGTCCGCGCCCCAGTCCGCCAGCTGGCGGCAGGCGGTGGGACCGGCGCGCACCTGGGTCAGGTCGATGACGCGAAAGCGTTGCAGGGCGGAGGAAGCGGGAAGATGGGGCATGGCGATCCTTGACAGGCCCTGGTCATGGCCGGCACAGCGCGGTGAGTTCGCGCACGTCCGCAAGCGACGCAAGGCGCCAGCAGACAGTGGTGATGTCGCGCGCCTTGGCCTCGCCCAGCTGCGGCACGACCAGTGC
>DATNCB010000190.1:0-2920 GCA_035571715.1 Ramlibacter sp. | reverse complement strand
AAACTCGGCAGTGCGTGTTCCGAACGCGTACTTGGAGACGAGAGCAGGCTCCCTAACCGTGACAGTTAGCGTGCCGTTCGGATTGGAGGTCCACACACCTCCGTGCTTAGTGCAGAAGGAACAATCGCAGGCACGGGCGGGAATTTCGAGCGGGTCTGGCTCCCAGGTGAGCGCGAACGAGATATTTCCGCAGTGACAGCTTCCTCGGATAAGCATAGGTGCTCCTTCTCGGCTTGCGGCGTCTAACGTAATGTAGACCGCAGCTGAAAAGCTGATACGCCGCACGTGCGGGATAACAGGTCCAGGATCGCAATTGCAAGTCCTTGTCGCAATTGGATTTCGATCGGCGCTTGCGGGATATCAGCTCTGATAAATGACGACCTCAAAGGCCGCACGAAGCCGCGTTCGACACCTGCGCGATAAAACTGCGGGATAAGCTGGCGAGCAGCGCACTTCTTCGACATGTCCCTTCCCTAACCCCGCGTCACAGCTGCGGATCTCGCGGCGATCCTACCCCGTTGTAGCGGATAAATACACGGCGAAACGCCGCACCCGCAATGACAAACCCGCGCGCCCGCAGTGACAGAGCGCATGCATCCTGGCGCGCCGGAACGTCTCTGCAAAGGCGGGGCCGGGCGGGCCGCGGCGCATCGTCATGCGAGGCGCCTGCGGATAGCTCGGTTCTCGTGGCCGCGCGCAAGAGCGCGCATCGTGCACTGACTCGTCGCGGCTGTTTGAGCGGAGGGGCCTTCGGGCCCGCAGCGAGTTCCGCGACGGGCCACGAGAAAGAGCAGGAGCGAGGGCAGTCGGTGCGAAGCGCCGACCGCCTTGCCCGATGCGACGCGGCCTGCCGGCCCCGCCTTTGCCGCGAGGTCCGCGCCAGTCACGTACGGATGAGGCGCTCCTGTACATGCACGAAGAGCAGCGTTTCGCCGGCCGCCTGAGCCTTTAAGACTCCTCTAAGGGAAGCTCCGCACACTCGGCACTATCCAAACATCTTCTTGGGAGCATCCATGACACAAGCTCAACTGAAAGCCGCGCCGCTGGTGCTGGCGCTACTGGCCGCCGGCGTGGTCGGCGGTGCCGGTGTCGAAGTCCTGCACAACCAGGCGCACGCCGCGCCTCCGGCCGTCATGGCGCCGCCGGCTACCGCGGCGGGCACCGGTACGCCTACGCCGGCCGTCGTCACCAACACGGCAATGCCTGACTTCCCGCTGATCACCCAGCGCTATGGACCGGCCGTGGTCAACATCAGCGTCACCGGGACGCGCAAGTCGACGGGCATGGATTCGGATGTGCTCAGCGATCCGTTCGAATTCTTCCGTCACTTCCAGCAAGGGCCGCGCGGACGCGCTGCGCCGCGTGAGGTACCGGTGCGAGGCATGGGCTCGGGCTTCATCCTCAGCCCGGACGGCATCGTGCTGACCAATGCGCACGTCGTGAAGGATGCGAATGAAGTAACCGTGAAACTCACTGATCGCCGTGAGTTCCGCGCCAAGGTGCTGGGCAGCGACCCGAAAACCGACGTGGCGGTGCTCAAGATCGATGCGAAGAACCTGCCCGTGGTGACGCTGGGCAACACCAAGGACCTGCGCGTGGGCGAATGGGTGCTGGCGATCGGCTCGCCGTTTGGCTTCGAGAACACGGTGACGGCCGGCGTGGTGAGCGCCAAGGGCCGCTCGCTGCCCGACGACAGCGCGGTGCCGTTCATCCAGACCGACGTGGCGGTGAACCCCGGCAACTCCGGTGGCCCGCTGTTCAATGCGCGCGGCGAGGTGGTTGGTATCAACTCGCAGATCTACAGCCAGTCCGGCGGCTACCAGGGCGTGTCGTTCGCGATTCCGATCGACGTCGCGACGCGCATCAAGGACCAGATCGTGAAGACCGGCAAGGTGGAGCATGCGCGCCTGGGCGTCACGGTGCAGGAAGTGAATCAGACGCTGGCCGATTCGTTCAAGCTCGATCGGCCGGAAGGCGCGCTGGTTGCCAGCGTCGAGAAGGGCAGCCCCGCAGAGAAGGCCGGTCTGCAGCCGGGCGACGTGATCCGCAAGGCCAATGGCCAGCCGATCGTGGCTTCGGGCGACCTGCCGGCCATCGTCAGCCAGCTCGCGCCCGGCCAGCGCCTGCCGATGGAAGTCTGGCGCCAGGGCCACAAGGTCGATCTGAACGCGCAGCTCGTCAGCGCCAATGAAAAGGTGGCGAAGAACGAGAGCCGTCCGGATACGGCCAGCGGCGGCAAGCTGGGCCTGGCGCTGCGGCCGCTGCAAGACGGCGAGAAGCGCCAGTCGGGCGTGAACGAAGGCCTGGTGGTCGAGGACGTGAGCGGCGCGGCGGAGCGTGCGGGCGTCGAGTCAGGCGACGTGCTGCTGGCCATCAACGGCACCCCGGTCAAGAGCGTCGATCAGGCGCGTTCGCTCATCTCGAAGTCCGACAAGTCGGTGGCACTGCTGATCCAGCGCGGCGACGAGAAGATCTTCGTGCCGGTGCGCATCGGCTGAGCCTCTGCCTCAACCACAAAATAGCCGGCGTTTTTGCGCCGGCTTTTTTTATTTTTCAACACGCCGGCGGCATGCCCGTTTGGCAGGCACCGCAATCCGGCCCGCATGGATGCTATGTCACGCGCCTGTCACACCAACTAACCAACAGGGTTATCCACAGCGGCGGTGGATATCAGTTCTGCTGAGTCAGGCGCAGGTCCAGGGTGAATGGGAACTCTTTACTACCGGCCACTTTGATGGTAGCGGGCGGCACCTGCAATTGTCCGGGCGTGTGGCCCATCCGGAAGAAGCGCGACAGGCGGCGGCTCTCGGCCTCGTATGAGTTGATCGGGAAGGTGTCGTAGCTGCGTCCGCCCGGATGCGCAACATGGTATTGACAGCCGCCGAGCGATCGGCTCATCCAGGTGTCGACGATGTCGAAC
>DATNCB010000189.1:0-1207 GCA_035571715.1 Ramlibacter sp. | reverse complement strand
CAAGGCCTCGCGCGCCAGCTGGATCGAGATCTCCTTCTGGTTGAAGCGCGAATAGGCCAGGATCTTGCGCAGCGCCCCTTCGAGCTCGCGCACGTTGGAGCGCACGTTCTTGGCCACGAAGAAGGCGACTTCCTCGGGCATTTCGGCGCTTTCGGCGCGGGCCTTGTTGATCAGGATGGCGACGCGCATTTCCAGCTCGGGCGGCTCGATTGCCACCGTGAGGCCCGAATCGAAGCGCGAAATCAGCCGCTCGTGGATGTCGGCCAGGCCCTTGGGATAGGTGTCGCTGGTAATCACGATGTGGGACTTCTTGGCCAGCAGCGCCTCGAAAGCGTTGAAGAATTCTTCCTGGGTGCGGTCCTTGTTGGCGAAGAACTGGACGTCGTCGATCAGCAAGAGGTCGAGCGAGTGGTAGCGCTCCTTGAACTCGTCGAAGGTCTTGCGCTGGTAGGCCTTAACCACATCGGATACAAATTGCTCGGCGTGGATGTAGAGAACTTTGCTGCCCGGCTTGTCGGCCAGCAGCCGGTTGCCCACCGCGTGGACCAGGTGGGTCTTGCCCAGCCCGACCCCGCCGTAGATGAAAAGCGGATTGTAAAGCTGGCCGGGCGTGGTCGAGACATGCATCGCGGCGGCGCGGGCCATCCGGTTGGCCGTGCCCTCCACCAAGGTGTCGAAGGTCAGCGCCGTGTTCAGGCGGTTCTTGAAGGTGGCGGCGGCACTGTCGTCGCTGATCTCGGCCGGCTCGGGCGCCGCGCTCATTTCGGAGATCGCTGAACTTGAATAAGTCCTGGTAACCTGCTCCCTGGGAGCAAGCGCTAACTCCAGGTGTACCGACTGGCCGTAAAGCTTTTCCAGCATGCCGGCGATCTTGCCGCTGTACTGGGCCCGTATCCAGTCGAGCTTGAAGCGGTTGGCCACGAAGATCGTGACCTTGGAGAAGTCGTCGGAAACCTGCGCCACCAGGGGCTTGATCCAGGTATTGAACTGCTGTTCCGGCAGTTCCTGCGCCAGCTGGTCGATGCAGGCCTGCCACAGGCTGTCGCCCGCGCCGAGGCTGGTATTGGCCACCAGGCTGTTGCGTTGCCCCTCACTCATTATTGGCTGTCGCCTCTGTGGATAGTTTTCATTCTGGGAGCCGCGTATTCTAGTTTATCAAGGCCTTATCCACACAAGGATTTCGCGATTTCGCAGCTTCTTGACGGGC
>DATNCB010000188.1:0-2340 GCA_035571715.1 Ramlibacter sp. | reverse complement strand
CGCCATCAGGGTGGATAAAGCGACAACTTTGAGCGCGAATTTCATGAAATCTCCTAGTGAAACAACAGCGGGCAGAGTACAAGTATTGTGCGGTGCAGCGCTCAGGGAATGTCCCTAACACAGGGCATTTCTATCGCCCATGCGACAGCTGTGCAAGACCCTCAGCTGAGCCAGTTCTGCACTGCAAGAACGGCCCGCGCGGCAGCCTCGATCGCCATCAAGCCGTCGGCAATTTGTAGTCCTTGAGCATTTCTCGCAAACGCGTTTTGAGCATCTTTCCGGTCGCGCCCAACGGGATGGTCTCGACGAATACGATGTCGTCCGGGACCTGCCACTTGGCGGTTTTGCCTTCGTAGAACTTGAGCAACTCTTCCTTCGTCACGTCAGACCCCGGCTTCTTGACCACCGCGACGATCGGCCGCTCGTCCCACTTCGGGTGTTTCATGCCGATGCACGCCGCCATCGCCACGGCCGGGTGAGCGACTGCGATATTTTCGATATCGATCGTGCTGATCCATTCGCCGCCGGACTTGATCACGTCCTTGCTGCGATCGGTGATCTGCATGTAGCCGTCCGCGTCGATCGTGGCCACGTCGCCGGTGGGGAACCAGCCGACCCCGTTTTCGTCGGGCACCAGCGGGCTGCCGCCCTCGTTCTTGAAGTACTCGCGCACCACCCACGGCCCCTTCACGTACAAGTCCCCCGGCGTCTTGCCGTCGCGCGGCAATTCCTTGCCATCGTCGCCAACGATCTTCATATCGACGCCGAAGATCGCGCGGCCCTGCTTCAGGCGGATCTTCATCTGCTCCTCGGCGGGCATGGTCAGGTGCTTGTTCTTCAAGGTGCAAAGCGTGCCGAGCGGGCTCATCTCCGTCATGCCCCAGGCATGCAGCACTTCCACGCCGTAGTCCTCGCGGAAGGCGTCGATCATCGCCGGCGGGCAGGCGGAGCCGCCGATCACGGTGCGCTTCAAGGTCGAGAACCGCAGCTTGTTTGGTTTCATGTGTCCCAGCAGCATCTGCCAGACGGTGGGCACGCCGGCGGCGTAATTGACCTTCTCGGCTTCAAGCAGCTCGTAGACCGATTTGCCGTCCAGGGCCGGTCCGGGGAACACCAGCTTGGCGCCGACCAGCGCGGCCGAATACGGAATGCCCCAGGCGTTGACGTGGAACATCGGGACGACCGGCAGCACCGCATCGCGCGCCGACAGGCACATGACGTCGGGCAAGGCCGCCGCATACGCGTGCAGGATGGTCGAGCGGTGGCTGTACAGCGCGGCCTTGGGATTGCCCGTGGTGCCGCTGGTGTAGCACATGCTCGAGGCGGAATTCTCGTCGAAGCTCGGCCATTGGTAGGTCGCGGGCTGTGCGCCGATCCATGCCTCGTAACTCACCAGGTTGGGGATGCCACTGCCGACAGGCAGCTTGTCGGCCTCGCACAGTGCGACGTACTGGCGGATGCCCGGGCACCGGGCGTGCACGGCCTGCACCAACGGCAGGAAGGTCATGTCGAAGCACAGCACCTGGTCTTCCGCATGGTTGGCGATCCAGGCGATCTGGTCGGGATGCAGGCGCGGATTGATCGTGTGCAGCACTCGCCCGGACCCACTGACGCCGAAGTAGATTTCGAGGTGCCGATAGCCATTCCAGGCCAGGGTTGCCACCCGGTCGGAAAAAAGCAGGTTCATGCCGTCCAGCGCATTGGCCACCTGGCGGGCCCGGTTCGCCACCTGGCCCCAGTTGTAGCGATGGATATCGCCTTCGACCCGGCGCGAGACGATTTCCACGTCGCCATGATGGCGCTCGGCGAAATCGATCAGGGACGAGATCAATAGCGGTTGGCTTTGCATCAAACCCAGCATGGGCACTCCTTGGGGCGTTTTGTTGTGAGGTCCTTATCGTAGTGGTTGCAGCTCGGGATGGATAGCCACCCCAGGGTCCCTCTATTGGGCAGCTCCCGTTGGGCAGCGCTGGCAAAACCGCGACAGGCGCTCTGGCGGCCCTTGCCGGGCCGCTGAGACGGACGTTGCTCAGGCCGGGGCAACAGGCCGGAAATAAAGGCTGACAGAGGTGCCGTAGCCGGGTGACGACTCGATCTCGATGGACCCGTCGATGGATTGCATGACGCGATTGCAAAACATCAGCCCCATGCCGTTGCCGCCGGAGCCGGCCCGCGTGGTGACTGGTTCGCGAGTCAGCTTGGCCAACACCTCCGGTGCGATGCCGGGTCCGTTGTCCGAGAACCGGATGTAGCACCGCGCCGGCCCCGACGTCTTCTCCTCGCATCCCAGATCGATGCGCAAGCTGGGCCGTGGGCAGCCGCGTAGCGCCAACAGGGCAT
>DATNCB010000187.1:0-5225 GCA_035571715.1 Ramlibacter sp. | reverse complement strand
AGCGGCCTGCCGTACTTCCTGGTCGGCCATGTCGGTGACGGCAATTTCCACTTCGGCTACCTGCTGGACCCCGACAAGCCGCAAGAGCGCGAGATCGCCGAGAAGCTCAATCACCAGCTGGTGGCGCGCGCCCTCAGCCTGGAAGGCACCTGCACCGGCGAGCACGGCGTGGGCTTGCACAAGATGGGGTTCCTGGTGACCGAAACCGGCGCCGGCGCGGTCGACATGATGCGCACGATCAAGCGCGCGCTCGACCCGAAGAACATCATGAATCCGGGAAAGATCTTTTCACTTTGAAAACGCTGCGCGTTTTCAAAGTGGCCAGCTAGGCTACCCCCGCAGCCGGTCGATCAACCCGTTCAGTTCTTCCAGCGATCCGAACTGGATCGCCACTTCGCCCAGTTCCTCGCTGCGGCCGTTGCGCTTGACGCGCCTCTTCACGCGCACCTCGACCTCGGCGGTGAGCAGGTCCGACAGTTCTTCTTCCACCCGGCGCAAATCGCGCGACTTTTCCTTCTTCTTGGGCTTGGGCGATGTCAGGTTGAACTCGGCGCCCAGTTTCTTGACGAGGTTTTCCGCTTCGCGCACTGAAAGTTTCTTTGCGACGATCTGATTGGCCGCGGTGATCTGCGCGGCGCGTTCCAGCGCGAGCAACGCGCGTGCGTGGCCCATGTCGATGTCGCCCGCCATCAGCATCGTCTGCACGGGGTCGGTCAGGTTGAGAAGCCGCAACAGGTTGCTGGCCGCACTGCGGGAACGCCCCACGGCTTGCGCCGCCTGTTCGTGGGTCAGGCCGAACTCCTTGACCAGGCGCTGCAGGCCATGCGCTTCTTCCAGCGGATTCAAGTTCTCGCGCTGGATGTTCTCGATCAGGGACATCGCCGCTGCGGATTCGTCGGGCACATCGCGCACCAGCACCGGCACGCTGTCCAGGCCGGCGAGCCGGGCGGCGCGATAGCGGCGCTCGCCGGCGATGATCTCGTAGACCGGCCGGTCAGAGCCGTCCGTGCCGGCCTGCGCCGCCGAGGATCCGGGCGACTCTTGACCGCGGCGCTGGCGCGCTCGTTCATCGCTCAGGCGCCGCACCAGGATCGGCTGGATGATGCCTTGCGCCTTGATGCTTTCGGCCAGTTCGTACAGCGCGCCCTCGTCCATGCGGGTGCGCGGCTGATAGGAACCCGGCACCATGTCGGCCAGCAATAGCGATGCCGGCAACCCGGGACTGCTCATCGATAGATCGGAGGCCGCGCTTTCCTGCGCGGTCGGACCGAACAGGGCCTCGAGGCCGCGGCCGAGGCCTTTGGGTTTCTTGGTGACCATGGGTCGCTAATCCTTCATCAAATCCTGCAGCAGCACATGCCCCTCGGGCCAGCTCGCCAGGCCGGAGTCGGCGTTGATGTGGCCGCACTCGCCGTAATCCATGAACTGCGCGCCCCAGGCATAACCGAAGAGGCGCGCCCGCTCGAACTCGCAATTCGGGTCGTCGCGGCTGGCCAGCAACACGCTCGGAAAAGCCAGCGCCCGCAGCTCGATCGGCGACCAGGTGGGAAGCTGCTCGCGTACCTCGGGGCGCTCCACGTCGCCCGGCGCCACCAGCAGCGCCGCCTTGACCCGATGCGTGTTCTTCGACAGCGCCGACCAGGCGGCGGTGAGAATGCAGCCCAGGCTGTGCGCCACCAGCACGGCCGGCTCGTCACGCGACAGCACCATTTCCTCCAGCCGCGCCAGCCAGTCGCCACGCAGCGGCTTGATCCAGTCGTGCTGCTCCACCCGCACGTAGCCATGGCGCTTTTCCCACTGGGTTTGCCAGTGCTGCGGCCCGCTGTTTTCCCAACCCGGCAGGAGAAGAACGTTGGACGGTTTCACTTGCTATTGAATCGATAGCTGTATATGACGCCTTGCATATCTACGGAGCTGGCGCTCACATCTTCTTCATGCGCTCGACCATCTCGTGCGCGAATTCGACAAAGGCCAGGCTGCCGCGGCAGGACGGATCGAAGATCACACCGGGCAGGCCGTAACTCGGCGCCTCGGCTAGCCGCACGTTGCGCGGGATCACCGTGTTGAACACCTTTTCGCCGAAATGCGACTTGAGCTGCTCGCTCACCTGTTGCTGCAAAGTGATGCGCGAATCGAACATCATGCGCAACAGGCCGATGATCTGCAGGTCCTTGTTCATGTTGGCGTGGACCTGCTTGATGGTGTTGACCAGATCGGTCAGGCCTTCGAGGGCGAAGTATTCGCACTGCATCGGCACGATCACGCCATGCGCCGAGCACAAGCCGTTGAGCGTGAGCATCGACAGCGACGGCGGGCAATCGATGAGGATGAAGTCGTATTCCGGCGTCACCTTGGCGAGCGCCTGCTTCAGGCGCTGGTCGCGGTGTTCCAGCTGCACCAGTTCGACCTCGGCCCCCGCGAGCTCGCGATTGGCGCCCAGCACGTCGTAGCCGCACTTCTCGCTTTTCACCCGCGCCTCGGCCACCGAGGCTGACCCCAGCAGCACGTCGTAAACCGTAAGCTCGAGCTTGCGCTTGTCCACGCCCGAACCCATGGTCGCGTTGCCTTGCGGGTCGAGATCGACCATCAGCACGCGCTGCCCGACTTTGGCCAGCCCGGCCGCAAGATTGACTGTCGTGGTGGTCTTGCCAACCCCACCCTTCTGGTTGGCAATGCAAAAGATCTTGGTCATTATTTGGAGATCGCCAGCTTGATGCCAAAGCCCAGCAGGAACATGCCGGCGACTTTTTCCAGCACCCGGCCGATAACCGGGTTGGCGCGCATCCGTTCGGCCAGGTGGTGGGTCAGCAGCACAACGACGAGGCCGTACAGAAACGTCAGGCTGGCGATGGTCGCGGCCATCACGCCGAAGGTCAGCAGCCCCTGGTGCCGGGCCGGGTCGACGAACAGCGGGAAGAAAGCCATGTAGAACACGATGGCCTTGGGGTTGAGCAGCGTGATCAGCCCCGCCTGCTTGAAGTAGTGGTGCGGCTGGATGTTGAGAATGGGTTTGGCTCCGGGCTTGGCAAGCAGCATCTTGGCGCCCAGCCAGGCGAGATAGGCGGCGCCCAGCCACTGCACGGCATGAAAGGCGGCGGGATACGCGGTCAGCAGCGCGGAGACTCCGGCCACGGCTGCCCACATCAGCACCTGGTCACCGGCGATGACGCCCAGTGTGGCCGCCAGACCGCCGGCGATCCCGCCCTTGCCGGTCGAAGTGATCAGCGCCAGATTGCCGGGGCCGGGGATCGCCAGAAAAATGATGATCGCTGCGACGAAAGCGCCGTAGTCTGCTACGCCAAACATGGAATTCCCCCGGGGCAGAGATGCGTTTACTTAATGCCGAGTTTACGTTACCGGGATGCGCGTTTCATCCAGACGATGCAACGTTCGGCGTCCAAACCGGGGACACGCAGCTGTTCCACGTGAAACACTTCTACTCCGGTGGGCAAGGCGGCGATTTCGTCATCGGGCCGTTTGCCCTTCATGGCGAGCCACACGCCCTCCTCCGACAGCACCTTGGATGACGATGCCACGAAATCCGGCAACGAAGCGAACGCCCTGGACGTCACCACGTCGTAGGGCCCCGAGAGGTTTTCCACCCGGCTGTGCAGCCCGCGCAGATTGGCGAGCTTCAGCGTCGCCGCCGCCTGCTGGATGAAAGCGGCCTTCTTGGCGACCGAGTCGACGCAGTCGACCCTCACTTGCGGGCAGCAGATCGCGATCACCGCGCCGGGCAAGCCTGCACCCGAGCCGACATCGAGCAGCCAGGCGGCTTGTTCGGCGATGTGACGGCGCAATGGCGCCACCACCGACAGGCTGTCAAGCAGGTGATGGGTGAGCATCTCAGCTGGATCGCGTACTGCCGTCAGGTTGTAGACGCGGGTCCACTTCTGCATCAGGTCGAGATAGTCCAGGAGCCGGGCAACCTGATCGTCGTCCAGTTGCAATCCCAGCCCAGCCAGGCCGTCGCGCAATCCGGACTCCAGCGTGGCGGTCATGCGGCCTCCCTCGAATGGCCCTGGCGTCGGAGGCCATGGCGGCACTGCGCTGGTCGATCCCCGCAAGCGGGGCCCCTCGCCCTTCGCTTCATGCGGCCTCCTCCGACAAATTGTCATGGATCGAATGGCCCTGGCGTCGGAGGCCATGGCCGCACTGCGCTGGTCGATCCCCGCAAGCGGGGCCCCTCGCCCTTCGCTTCATGCGGCGCCCGGCACCAGCGTCGTTCGCAGGCCCACGTATGTACGCCGGGCTGTGGCCGCACTGCGCTGGTCGATCCCCGCAAGCGGGGCCCCTCGCCCTTCGCTTCATGCGGCCGCTTTGCCTTCCTGGTTGGCGGCACCGGCGAGCCCCTTGGTCCGCATCTTTTTCAGGTGCACCAGGAGCAAGGAAATCGCCGCCGGCGTCACACCGGAAATGCGCGAGGCCAGGCCCAGGGTTTCCGGCCGGTGCTTGTCGAGCTTTTGCCGCACCTCGATCGACAGCGCCGCCACCTGCATGTAGTCCAGGTCGGGCGGCAGCTTGAGGCTCTCGTAATGGGCGGCGCGCTCGACTTCATCTTTCTGGCGGTCGATGTAGCCGGAGTACTTGGCGGCGATTTCGATCTGCTCGATCACCGGCTCCAGCAGCTCACCCAGTGCTTCGCGCGAAACATCGGGATTCGCGTAGGCCCCGGCATCCAGCGACATCAGGGCGGCATAGCTCACGTCGGGCCGGCGCAACAGATCGCCGAGGTTGTATTCGCGCTCCAAGGCCTTGCCGACGAGACGTTCGGCATCCGCATCCGGCAGCACGCGCGGATGCACCCAAGTCGTCTTCAGTTTCTCTGTTTCACGTGAAACAGCGTCGCGCTTGCGGTTGAAGGCATCCCAGCGGGCGTCGTCCACCAGACCCATGGCGCGGCCAGCTTCGGTCAAGCGCAGGTCGGCGTTGTCCTCGCGCAGCTGCAGCCGGTACTCGGCCCGGCTGGTGAACATGCGGTAGGGCTCGTCCACGCCGCGGGTGACCAGGTCGTCGATCAGGACGCCGACGTAGGCCTGGGAGCGATCCAGGATCAACGGCGCTTCACCCTTGATCCACAGGGCGGCATTGATGCCGGCCAGGAGTCCCTGGGCGGCCGCTTCCTCGTAGCCGGTCGTGCCGTTGATCTGCCCGGCGAAGTACAGGCCCTCGACCGGCTTGGTCCGCAGCGTCGGATGCAGTTGCGTGGGCGGAGCAAAATCATA
>DATNCB010000186.1:0-3519 GCA_035571715.1 Ramlibacter sp. | reverse complement strand
GCCTTTGAAGCTGGGCAGGAAACTGTGGTGGATGTTGATGGCGCGGCCGGCAAGCTTGCGGCACAGATCGTCCGAAAGAATCTGCATGTAGCGGGCCAGCACCACCAGTTCCGCGCCTTCGCCCTCGATGACCTCGAACTGTCTGGCCTCCACCTGAGCCTTGGTCGCGGCGCCGACCGGCATGTGATGGAACGGCACGTTGTAGCCGGCCGCGAGCTGATAGAAATCGCGATGGTTCGAGATGATCGCGGCGATCTCCAGCGGCAGCAGGCCGCTCTTCCAGCGGAACAGCAGGTCGTTCAGGCAATGGCCTTCCTTGCTGACCAGGATCACGGTGCGCATCGGCTGCGTGGTTGCGTGCAGTTTCCACACCATCTTGAACGGCTCGGCGAAGAACTTCAGCTGGGCCTTGAGGTCCTCGAAGGTCAGTTGGTCGCAGGCGAACTGCACCCGCATGAAGAACAGGCCGGTGTCGTGGTCGTTGTACTGGGCGGCTTCCTCGATGTTGCCGCCTCGCTCCAGCAGGAAACCGGAAACGGCATGCACGATGCCGGGGCGATCCGGGCAGGAAAGGGTGAGGACATAAGCTCGGTTCATAGAGGGTGAATTGTCGCAGGAGCGACCCCTGCACTGCCCAGGAGCGCCGGCGGTGCCAAAATGATCTTTTCAGTACGCACAGGACGCTCCCCATGGCCTACAACGACTTCTCGATGGACCACCACTGGCTGCCTTTCACCCCCAATCGCCAGTTCCGCAAGGACCCGCGCGTGTTCGTTGCCGCGGACGGCATGCACTTCACCACCCACGACGGCAAGAAAGTGATCGACGGCATTTCCAGCCTCTGGTGTGTGGGCGCCGGGCATAACCGCAAGCCCATCAATGACGCAATCAAGAAGCAGCTGGACACGCTGGACTACGCCACGGCCTTCCAGGTGTCGAACGACAAGGCGTTCCAGGCCGCCGACATGATTGCGGCCATGGCGCCGGGCGATCTGAACAAGGTGCTGTTCTGCAATTCCGGATCGGAAGCGGCGGACACCTCGCTCAAGGTCGCGCTGGCGTACCACCGGGCCCGCGGCGAAGGCCACCGCAATGTGTTCATCGGCCGCGAGAAGGGCTACCACGGCGTCGGTTTCGGCGGCATGAGCGTAGGCGGCATCCCGGCCAACCGCAAGGTCTATGGCGGCGCGTTGCTGCCGCGGGTGGACCATCTGCGCTTCATTCACGACCCGGTGGGCAACGCCTACATCCACAATCGCGAACCGGTCTGGCAGGAAGACATGCTGCTGGAGCTGGAAAACCGGATCCTGCCGCTGCACGACCCGAGCAATGTGGCCGCCATCATGGTCGAGCCGGTCGCCGGCAGCGCCGGCTGGTACCTGCCGCCGCAGGGCTACCTGAAGCGCCTGCGCGAGATCTGCGACAAGCACGGCATCCTGCTGATCTTCGACGAAGTGATCACGGGGTTTGGCCGCATGGGGACCAACTTCGCGTCGGACTACTACGGCGTGGTGCCCGACATGCTGAACTTCGCCAAGTGCGTTACCAACGGCGTGATTCCGATGGGCGGGGTGATCTGCCGCGACAAGCTGTACGACGCGATGATGAAGACCGAGGCGCCCGAGCATGTCATCGAGTTCTTCCACGGCTACACCTATTCCGGGCACCCGGTTTCGTGCGCCGCGGCCATGGCCACGCTGCAGCTGTACAAGCAGGAGAACCTGTTCCAGCGCGCCGGCGAAATGGGCAAGGTGCTCGGCGATGCCTTCCACAGCACTTTCAAGGGAATGCCCAACGTCATTGGGATCCGCAGCCTCGGCTTGGCCGCTGCGGTGGAACTGGCGCCGATCGCCGGCTCACCTGGCAAGCGCGCCTACGACATCTTCCTGGATTGCTTCCACAAGGGTGCGCTGCTGCGGCCCGCCGGCGATGTGCTGGTGATCGCGCCGCCATACATCGTCGAGAAAGAGCACATCGACACGCTGGTCAATACGCTGGCCGATTCGATCAAACGGCACGCGTAGCGAAGCCTCTCATCGCCCCATGGATAGCCAGATCGTGTAGAAGCTGAACACAAGCAGCAGCACCACGATCCAGACGCCATAAGGGCCCTTGCCGGGCTGCCGTTCGGCCATCTTCAACGGAGCAGCGCTCACGTGCGACTCCGGCGGAAGCTGGTCGGCCTCGCTCGCGAGAATCGCTTCGATCTCGCCGTCGGACAGCAGCTCGCCGTCGCCGGGTTCTTCGGTTGGCGCTGATTGCTGCGGCGGTTGAAGCGGCCGCGGCGCTTGGATCAGCTGCGGCGGTTGAAGCGGCTGCGGCGCTTGAACCCGCGGCGGAGTGACGCTTGCCGACAGCGCCGTCAGCGCTTGCAGCGCCTGGTTAAGCGGCGTGGCGAAATCAAGCTGGGAAGCAAACAGCCGCGTGCGAGCCGCGCGCTCGAGCTGCTCGCCCGGGGAGCGCAGCAAGGCTTGACACGCGGCGACGATGCCGTCGTACGGCGCGAACACGATGCCCGAGCGCGACCAATCGCTGCGGGCCGAAAACGCCGACACCTCGCAGACGATCGGCACGCCATCGACGACTGGCTGCAGGATGCGGGCGACCGGAAACAGCCCGGTCTCGTAGAAATGCACGTGCAACACGATGCGGGCGCGCCGAACCGCTGGGGTCAGTTCATCCGCGTACGCGCCTGCGACGGTCTCCACTGAAATGCCCGCCGCGGTCAGCCGTCGGACGATCTCCGTCCGGCGCTCGCTCGGCGAACCGAAGAACAGCACGTCCACGGATTTCTCGGCGGCCAGCTCTGGGCGGAATGCCAGGGAAGGGCCGGGAACCACGGGAAACTCCACGACTTGCTGAGCAGGATATTCACGCTGGAGGTATGCGACGTTGCTGCTGTGATAGTCCGCCACCAGCCAGTTGCGCAGCCACTCCTTGTATTCGGAGCTCGTCACGGAAGAATCGCTGGCCAGCTGCTCGAAATTGAAGATGATGGTCTTGCCGGGGTCGAGCTGGGCGATCGGCTCCAGATGCGGCGGTACCGCGCCGACGATCAACGAGATGGCGCTGGAGTCCGTGCGATTGACGTAGAGGTCGGATTCGAAGCCCGCCGCCCGGATCGAATCGCGCAGGCAATGCGCAACTTCGGTAAATGCAAAAGGCCTGGGCGCATGCGGATTGAGCTCGACCACGTTCACCGCGCGGGCGACTGGTTGCAACGAGCTCATCAGGGTCGGGCGCGCTCTACGCCTAGTTCTGATTCATCTGGCCGGCACCTGGCCCGGCCGGCGCGTCGGGAGCCGGGCGCACCACGCGCACCTCGGCGCAATAGTCTTTCGGAGGCACGGCTGGCGTGGCCCAGGTCGTGTCCACTTGCTCGGCGCTCCTGGCATCGTCCGCCGCGCCGGCGCGTAGCGCCACGACCTTGGTTCGCAAGCCGGCCGGGAGGTGCCTGGGTACCCCCAGCTGGCGGTCCACATGGCGCGCGCCGGCGATCAGCACCACGGTCTTTCCCGG
>DATNCB010000185.1:0-4159 GCA_035571715.1 Ramlibacter sp. | reverse complement strand
CGCCGCATAGGCGGCTGAGCGATCGACCTTCGACGGGTCCTTGCCAGAGAAGGCACCGCCGCCGTGGCGGGCGGCCCCGCCGTAGGTGTCGACGATGATCTTGCGGCCCGTGAGGCCGGCGTCACCGACGGGACCGCCGATGACGAACTTGCCCGTTGGATTGACCAGGAAGTTCTCGAGCAGCGCCTTCTCCGTGAAGAGCTCCTTGTACTCGGTGTTGTCGTAGCCGATGCGCTTGATGGTGTCGCGCGCGACCTGAATGTAGTCGACATGCGCATTGGTGGTGATCTCGCCGGCCAGTACCACCAGCCCGGTGTTTGTCAGCGTTTCGGCGGCGACCCGGCTGCGTGGGTCCTGGGCGAAGACCGCGTCCAGGATGGCATCGGAGATCTGGTCGGCCACCTTGTCGGGATGGCCTTCGGAAACCGATTCGGAAGTAAAGAGAAAGTCGTTCGCCATTTGAATAAACTCCAGAAGTAAGCTTTAAGGCGCGTTGCCTTGTGCCGGAGCCTGAGGCGAACGCTTTAGCAGAATTTTTTTCGGAGACGGGCCCCTGTCGCCCTGCAAGTAGTTCATAACTCGGCGACCCCTCGATTCTAAACGCTTGTGAAAACCCTGTTCCGTCTTTTTGCGCTGCTGCCGCTGCCCATCCTGCATGCGGTGGGCGCAGTGTTGGGCTGGCTGTCTTTCCTGGCGTCCGGCACGTATCGACGCCGCTTCGCCCAGAACGCGGGGCAGGCGGGCTATCGGCTCGCACAGGTGCGTCCCGCTGTCGCTGAAGCGGGCAAGCTCGTTGCAGAATTGCCACGCTTGTGGTTCGGGCGCGCCGTTGCGATTCACTGGGACGGCGCGCAGTTGATCGAAGTGGCACGGGCACGGGGCCGCGGCATTGTGTTTCTCACGCCGCACCTGGGCTGCTTCGAGGTCACGGCACAAGGCTACGCCCAGCGCTATGGACGCATCACGGTGCTGTATCGGCCGGCGCGCAAGCCCTGGTTGCGTGACCTCGTCGACAGCTCGCGCGATCGCGCCAACCTTGCCACTGCGCCCACCACGCTGGCGGGCGTGAAACAGATGCTCAAAGCGCTCAAGGCCGGCGAGGCCGTGGGGCTGTTGCCGGACCAGGTGCCGCCGGAGGGCCTGGGCGTGTGGGCGCCATTCTTCGAACGACCGGCCTATACGATGACGCTGTCGGCGCGGCTGGCGCAGCAAACCGGCGCAACGGTGCTGCTGGCGTGGGGCGAGCGCCTGCCTTGGGGGCGCGGCTACCGGATCCGGCTGCGGCCGTGGCCGGGCGACCTGCCGCAAGACAGTGCAACTGCTGCGGCCCAGGTCAACGCCCAGATGGAGCATCTGATCCGGGAGCGCCCGCAGCAGTATTTGTGGGGCTATGCGCGTTATAAGACGCCGGCCGAGGGTCGGGTGGCGTGAGCAAACTGGGCATCCGTTTCATGCGGCTGCTGGCGCACCTGCCGCTGGCGTGGACCCGCGCGCTGGGATGGGGCCTTGGCTGGTTACTCTACCTCGTGATCGTGCCGCGCCGCCACGTGGTGCAAACCAATCTCGCACTGTGCTTCCCACAGTGGACAGCAAGCCGGCGCCGGGCGCTGGTACCCCGGATCTTCGTGCACATCGCCCAGTCCTGGCTCGATCGCAGCTGGATCTGGCATGCCGGTCCGGAAGCCACGCGTAGCCGGCTGCAGCTGACCGGGGACGTCGGCGAGCTGGACGGGCTGCAGCCCACGGTACTCTTCGTGCCGCACTTCGTTGGCATGGACGCGGGCTGGACCGCGCTGACGCAGCAGGTGCAGCGCAAGTTCACCGGCATCTACACTGACCAGTCCAACAAGCTGCTGGACGCCTGGATTCTTGCCGGCCGGCAGCGCTTTCCGTCGGGGCGCCCCTTCGGCCGCGCCGACGGCGTGAAGGACATCGTTGCATCGCTGCGCCGTGGCGAGCCGCTGTACCTGCTGCCCGACATGAACTTCGGGCCCGAGGAATCGATCTTCGTCCCGTTCTATGGCGTGCCGGCCGCAACGGTGCCATCGCTGTCGCGCTTCGCCAAGCTCGGCCGCGCGAAGGTGGTGCCGGTGATCACGCGAATGACGCCTCAAGGCTATGAAGTGCGCGTGCTGCCGGCCTGGAAGGATTTTCCCTCGGCTGACGCAACCGCCGATACGGCACTCATGAACGAGCGTTTGCAAGGCTACATCGACACCATGCCCGACCAGTACTACTGGGTGCACAAGCGCTTCAAGACTCGCCCCGCGGGAATGCCGCCGGTGTATTAGGTCGAGCGCCGCGAGTTTGTTATTTGCCCAAGAACGTGGCGAGCCGTTGCGCCACGAACTCCGGTCGCTCGTGAATGATCCAATGGCTGGCGCCCTCGACTTTTTCCAGGGTCAAGTTGGGTACGTACTGCTCCAGCCCGTCGACCAGACAGGGCAGCAGTGCGGCATCGTCCATCGCCCAAAGCACCAGCGTGGGCAGGTTCACGGTGAGCATCTCACGCGGCAGCGTGATCGCCGCTGCCCCAGGGTCTTCAGGGCGGGGCGGGCGCAGCGGCGCGGCGCGGTAGTAGTTCAATCCGCCGGTCAGGCCGGCGTCCCACACCTCGCGGTACTGCTGCTTCACTGCTTCGGTCAGCCACGGTGCATCACCCCGATGGCGAAAGAACGGCCACAGCCTGCGGTAGTCGTCCTCACGCAGCAGCGCTTCGGCGTCGGGCCGGATCAGGAAGTTCATGTAGGCGCTCGCCGCCTGCTGGCTCGGGTTGGACTGGAGCTCGCGCAGGAAAGTCCCGGGATGCGGCGAGTTGATGATTGCCAGCTTCTTCGTGAGCTGCGGCATCTGGTTCGCGATGTTCCACGCAACCGCGCCGCCCCAATCATGCGCCAGCAGGCATTCGATCGGGGATGCGCCGACCTCGGCCTGGATCAACGCCGCAATGTCCTGCACCAAGAACTTGGCGCGGTAGGCCTTGACGTCGCTGGGCTGGGACGACTTCTCGTAGCCGCGCAGGTTGGGCGCGACGCAGCGATAACCGCCGTTCTCCGGCCGGGCGAAATGTTCCAGCAGCGGGTCCCAGACGAAGGCGCCTTCCGGAAAGCCATGCAGGAAAAGCAAAGTGGGCCGGCCGCGTTCGCCGGCGGCGCGGCAGCTCAGGGTGATGCCGTGCGGCAGGGTTTGCTGGAATAGTTCGATCATTCGGATTGCGGATGTGACCACTGCCAAAGCAGCAACGAAGTTTCTTCCACGCCCTGTTTCTTCAGGGCCGAGAACAGTTTCACCTCTCCGCCACCGGCTTGCAGTCGCGCAATGGACAGGGCCTTGGCAGCGTCGCTGCGGTTGAGCTTGTCGGCCTTGGTCAGCAGCAGCAGGAACTTCAGGCCCTGTTCGACCCGGGGGCGGATCACCTCTAGCAGGATGTCGTCCAGCTCGGTGAGCCCCAGGCGCGGGTCGCACATCAGTACCACGGCGCGCAGGTTCTCGCGCGTCACCAGATAGTTGGCCATCACCTGCTGCCAGCGCAGCTTGTCCTGCTTTGGCACTGCCGCGTAGCCATAGCCGGGCAGGTCGGCCAGCACGGCATCGGTGACGCCCTGCTTGCCCAGCGCAAACAGGTTGATGCTCTGGGTGCGCCCCGGCGTCTTGGACGCGAAGGCCAGCCGTTTTTGCTGGGTCAGCGTGTTGATGCAGGTCGACTTGCCCGAGTTGGAGCGGCCGACGAAGGCGAATTCCGGAACGTCCATGGCCGGCAGGAACTCGAGTTTGGGCGCGGTGGTCAGGAAGCGCGCGGTATGCATCCAGGCAACAGCGAGCGCCGCAGGTGTCGTTGCAACCGGTCCGGTCGAACTGTTTGCGCTCTGCGAGCCGGGGCGTTGGCCCGTAGGGGAGGTCATGAAGCGCCTTTTGCTGTGCGGGGAAGCCCGGGTGCGCATTGTAGAATTACAGGCTTTTGCGCCAACGAACAACCCCCGAATATGAAGTTGCTTGCCTGCCTCATGACGGCTGCCTGCCTCGCAATGCCCGTCGCGTCCGGCTTCGCCGCGGAGGAAAAACCCGCCGAGGCGGCGGCACCCGCCGCTGCACCGGCGGCCGCCAAGCCGGATCTGGCCCAGGGCCAAGCCAAGTTCACGGCGGTGTGCGCGGCCTGCCA
>DATNCB010000184.1:0-6834 GCA_035571715.1 Ramlibacter sp. | reverse complement strand
GGCCAGCGCGGTGTGCTTCTGCTGCTTCTTGAACGAGTTGTAGACGTCGGGCCGCCAGCGCCTGGCCAGTTCCTTGAGTGTGCTGACATCGATGTTGCGGTAATGAAAGAACGCCTCCAGCTTCGGCATGTACTTCACCAGGAAGCGCCGGTCCTGGCTGATGCTGTTGCCGCACATCGGCACCGACGCTTTGGGTGCGTACTGCGCCACGAACTCGAGGATCTGCTGTTCAGCCTGGGCCTCCGTCGTGAACGAAGCCTTCACTTTATCGATCAGGCCGCTGCGCCCGTGCGTGCCCTTGTTCCACGAGTCCATCCGGTCCAGTTGCTCGGGACTTTGATGGATCACGAGCACCGGACCTTCGATCCGCGGCGTCAAATCGGGGCCGGTCGCGATGACGGCGATCTCGATGAGCCGGTCGGCTTCCGGGTCGAGCCCGGTCATTTCACAGTCGAGCCAGATCAGGTTCTGGTCGCTTTTGGGAAGGGCAGCAGCCGCTGCGGGTACGGTGTCGGACATGCTCGCGATTGTCGCCTATGGCCTAAGATAACAGCCAATGACCGCCTCCTATGCGCTGACTCTGGCATTCGCCGCCTTCCTGCTCGCCGGGCTGGTCGTCAAGTTCTGGCTGGCGTCGCGGCAGATCCGCTATGTGGCGCAGCATCGTGACAACGTTCCGGGCGCATTCGCCGGCACGATAACGCTCGCCGCGCACCAGAAAGCAGCCGACTACACGATCACCAAGACCCGCTTCGGGCTGCTGGAACTGGCCTTCGGTGCCGCGGTGCTGCTGGGCTGGACGCTGCTGGGTGGGCTCGACGCACTGAACCGCGTGCTGCTCGGCCAGCTGGGCAGTGGAATGGCACAGCAGTTGGCACTGATCGTCTGCTTCGCGCTGATCAGCGGGGCCATCGACCTGCCTTTCACGCTGTACCAGACCTTCGTGATCGAAGAACGCTTTGGCTTCAACAAGATGAGCTTCAAGCTTTGGCTGATGGACCTCGTGAAGTCCACGGCCCTGGGCGCCGTGATCGGGCTGCCCATCGCGGCCCTGATTCTTTGGATGATGGGTGCGACCGGCCGCTTGTGGTGGCTATGGGCCTGGGCCGTGTGGATGGGATTCAATCTGCTGCTGCTGGTGATCTACCCCATGTTCATCGCGCCCCTGTTCAACAAGTTCAAGCCGCTCGAGGACGAAACGCTCAAGGCCCGTGTCACCGCGCTGATGCGGCGCTGCGGTTTCGCCGCCAAGGGCCTGTTCGTGATGGATGGCAGCAAGCGCAGTGCGCACGCCAACGCCTATTTCACCGGCTTCGGCGCCGCCAAGCGCGTGGTGTTCTACGACACGCTATTGGCCAAGCTCTCCCCGGGCGAGGTCGACGCGGTGCTCGCGCACGAACTCGGCCACTTCAAGCACAAGCACATCATCAAGCGTATCGCCGGCATGTTTGCGCTGAGCCTGGCCGGCTTCGCTCTCCTCGGGTGGTGCTCGACCCAGGCCTGGTTCTACACCGGACTGGGCGTGCGGCCCAATCTGGCCGGCCCCAACGACGCGTTGGCACTGATGCTGTTCCTGCTGGCGGTGCCGCTGTTTTCGTTCTTCGTGTCGCCGCTGTTCGCGTTGCTGTCGCGCAAACACGAGTTCGAGGCCGACGCCTATGCCGTGCAGCAGACCAGCGGCCAGGACCTTTCCACCGCGCTGCTCAAGCTGTACGAGGACAACGCGTCGACGCTGACGCCGGACCCGGTGTTCGTCAAGTTCTACTATTCGCACCCGCCCGCCTCCGAGCGCCTGGCGCGAATGACTGCAGGGAGTGCCGTATGACGACGATGCTCAAGAAAAAGGACTGGTCGCTGCTGCCGCGGCGCGCGCTGAACGCCGCCGAAATCGTGTCGCACCTGGCTGCGGCGCCGGGTTGGAAACTCACCGGCGACGGCCCCAACGTGGCGATCGAGAAGACTTACGGCTTCGACAATTATTACGAGACGATTTCGTTCGTGAACGCCGTCGCGTTCATCGCGAACGCGCAGGACCACCACCCGGACCTGTCGGTCCACTACAACCGCTGTATCGTGCGATTCAACACGCACGACGTCAACGGCATCTCCGAAACGGACTTCGAATGCGCGGCGCAAGTGGACGCTCTGCTGGCGTGAGGGCGCTTGGTTGAGCGCGCCGCGCTCGACCCCGGGCTGGTGGTCGCCAGCCATGGCCGTCACTTCCTGGTCGAGACCCTGGAGGGCGAGCGCCTGATCTGCCATCCGCGCGGCAAGAAAAGCCATGCGGTGGTCGGCGACCGGATCTTGTGGCAGGGCTCGCACGACGAGGGCACGATCGAGAAGATCGAGGAGCGGCGCAACCTGTTCTACCGGCAGGACGAGATCCGCACCAAGTCCTTCGCCGCCAACCTGGACCAGGTGCTGATCCTGATCGCCGCCCAACCCGAGTTCTCCGAAAGCCAGCTGGCGCGTGCCCTGATCGCCGCCGAAGCCGAGCGCATCACGCCGGTCATCGCGTTGAACAAGAGCGACCTGGTGGAACCGTTCGAGCGCGCCTGGGCGCGGCTGCTGCCATACCAGCGCATGCACTATGGCGTGCTGCCTTTGTCGCTCAAACGTTCCGGTGCGGTCGACCGCGAGCATCTGCTCAAGCACCTGGCCGGCAAGACCACGCTGGTGCTGGGCCCGTCGGGCGCCGGCAAGAGCACGCTGATCAACCTGCTGGCGCCCGGCGCGCTGGCGCAGACCGGCGAGATTTCGCAGGCATTGAGCGCGGGCAAGCACACCACCACCAGCACCACGCTGTATTGGGTCGACAAGGAGCGCACCACGGCGCTGATCGATTCGCCGGGCTTCCAGGAATTCGGCCTGAACCATATCGAGCCGATGCGATTGGCGCAGTGCATGCCCGACCTCGCCGCGAACATGGGCCAGTGCAAGTTCTACAACTGCACGCACCTGCACGAGCCCGGCTGCGGCGTCATCTCGGCCGTCGGCGCAGGCGACGAAGGCATCACGCCGTCGCGCTACCGCATCTACCAGGAACTGTTCGCCGAACTGTCGCAGCCGCCGCGGTTTTGACGTTGCTTGTACCCTCCCCTTCCGGGGGAGGGTTAGGGTGGGGGCCTCGCAGCCTACCCCAATAAGCGCGCCAGCGTCAGCAGCGCCAGCAGCACCATCCACAGCACGACCGAGCGCCACACCAGGCCCACGATGCTGCGCAGGTGGCCGAGTTCGGCCTCGCGGCCGGGCGTGCTCTCGGTATCGTCCATGGTGTCGGCGCCGGCCCGAAAACTTTGCGAGCTGTCGGGTGCGAAAGCGGGCTTGAGCGCCTCGCCGCCCAGCCGCACGTTCACGGCGCCGGAGGTCGCCGCCAGGATCACGCCGTCGTTGTCATTGGGAAAGCGCTGTGCGTAATTGCGCCAGCAATCGATCGCCTCCTCGAAGCTTCCGACAACCGCAAACGCCAGCGCCGTGACGCGCGCCGGAATCCAGTCGATCAGGTGCCAGGCGCGTGCCGCCGCCGACTGCAGCGCCGGGCTGGCCGGCTGGGCCTCGGTGTGGTTGCCATGTTTCCAGTAGCGGGCAACGAATTCGCTCATCCGGTAAAGCACGGCGCCAGCCGGGCCGAAGCCGAAAGCGGCCAGCACCGAGAACCAGGCCAGCACGCCGAATACGTGGCGATGCGCGGCCAGCACCGAATACTCGATGACATGACGCACGATCTCGCTGCGGGGCAGTTCGCTGGCGTCGACCTGCTGCCACTGGGCCAGCAGCTCGCGTGCGCGGGCCTCGTCGCCGCCGTCCAGCGCGTCCCGGATGTCGGTGAAATGATGGCTGAACTGCCGGAATCCGAGGGTCACGTAGAGAATGGCGACGCTCCACAGAACGGCGAAGGGCCATCCCAGCAACGCAATCAGCGCCCAATGCACCGCCACGGCGCCGACGGCCGGCAGCATGACCCCCAGCGTCCATGCCACCCAGCCATGGTGCGACTTGCCCGCATCGAAATTTCTGCTGACCCAGCGAGCCCAGCTCCGAAGGGCCGCATGAACCGGGTTATGCCGCGCCAGCGGACGCACCTGCTCGATCAGCAGGGCGAACAGGATGGCGAAAAAGCTCATGCGGCAATGATAAGGGCGCGCAGGAAAAGCAATACCCGGCCGAGAGTTGGTTTTCGGTTGGCTTACGCGATCAGAAGGCGGTAGAAGTTGCGCAGCATGGCGGCAGTGGCGCCCCAGATGAAGCGCTCGGAGGTTCCGTCCATGTACGGCATGGAGAACCATTCGCGGCGCGCCCCCGCCCATTCCATGGCGTGGCGGCGGTGGTGCGCCGGGTTCATCAGGAACTCCAGAGGCACCTCGAAGGCGTCGGCCACCTCGAAGGCGTTGAGCGTGAGCCGGTGGTCGGGACTGACCAGCGCCACCACCGGCGTGATGATGAACTGGCTGCCCGTCGTGTAGGTCGGCATCTGTCCGATCACCTCGATCAGGCCGGGTTGCAGCCCGATTTCCTCGTGCGCTTCGCGCAGCGCGGTGTGGGCCGCATCGGTGTCGCTTTCGTCCTGCTTGCCGCCCGGAAACGCCACCTGCCCGGAGTGGGTGGACAAGTGCGTCGTGCGCTCGGTCAAAAGGACCGTGGGCCGCTCGCGCATCACGACCGGCACCAGGACCGCGGCATTGGCCAGGGGTCGATTGGAGAATTTGCGCTCGATCCAGATCTCCGGCCGCCAGCTCGGTGGCGCCAGGAATCGCTGGCGCAACGCCGCCGGTGTCAGCGCCTCCAGCGCCACGGCCGGCAAATCCGAGTCGATCCCGAGCACGGGCGCCGTGCGCGGATCGAAATTCGGCAGCTTGGACAGCGGCGTGTCGGCGGGATCCGGATCGATGGGCATCGGCGGGCGAACAGACGGCAGGTGGGCAAAATGAAAAGCCGCCGCAAGCGGTGCCGGCGGCGGCTTTCGCGGGATGCCCCGGACCTATTCGGCGGCGGCGGCCGCCCGGTTGTGGTGGGCCAGCTTTTCCTTGATGCGGGCCGACTTGCCGCTGCGTTCGCGCAGGTAGTACAGCTTGGCGCGGCGGACATCGCCGCGGCGCTTGACTTCGATGCTGGCGATCAGCGGGCTATAGGTCTGGAACGTGCGTTCCACGCCTTCGCCGCTGGAGATCTTGCGCACCGTGAAGCCGCTGTTCAGGCCGCGATTGCGCTTGGCGATCACGACGCCTTCATAGGCCTGCAGGCGCTTGCGGGTGCCTTCGACGACGTTGACGCTGACGATCACGGTGTCGCCGGCCGCGAAGGGGGGGATTTTCTTGCCCAAACGGGCAATTTCTTCCTGCTCTAGGGTCTGGATCAGATTCATGGTTACCTCTGTGATCGTGCCCGCGCTGCGCAAAAGGCCCTGGGGAACGCGCTGGTTGCGCATGCCACGTCGGGCGGCCGGGTAGAGGATCGGAAAAGCCTTTGATTATAAACAACTCAGGAGAGACTGGCCAAGAGCGCCTCGTCGGCTGGCGACAAGCGTCCGGCGGCACGGGCAGCCGATATCAGGTCGGGGCGCTGGCGCGCCGTGATTTCCAGGCGCCGGTCGCGCCGCCAGCGCTCGATCTGGACATGATGCCCGGAGAGCAATTCGCCCGGCGCTTTCAGCCCCTCCCACTCCTCGGGGCGGGTGTAATGGGGGCAGTCCAGCAGGCCGTCGAGCGCGGGATTGAAGCTGTCGAACTGGTGGCTGTCCTCGTCGCCCAGCACCCCAGGCTGCAGCCGGGCCACGGCATCGAGCAGCGCCATCGCCGCGACCTCGCCGCCCGAGAGAACGAAGTCCCCAAGGCTGATCTGGACGTCGACATGGCGGTCGATGAAGCGCTGGTCCACGCCTTCGTAGCGCCCGCAAACCAGCACGGCGCCGCCGCTGGCCGACCAACCCTCGACCCCGGCGTGGTCCAACTTGCCGCCAACGGGTGAAAACAGCACCACGGGCGCCGTGTCGGCGCGCTGCGTCCTGATCGCCGCCAGGCACTGTGCCAGCGGCGCGGCCATCATGACCATGCCCGGCCCGCCGCCGAACGGACGGTCGTCGACCCGGCGGTAGTTTCCCTCGGCGAAATCGCGCAGGTTCCACAGGTGCACGTCGACCTGCTTGGATTCGTAGGCGCGCCGGGTCACGCCGCTCGCCAGAAACGGCGCGAACAACTCCGGAAACAGCGTGATGACGTCGAAACGCATAGCTAAAAATGTTTGCGGGTCAGATCACAATTCAGGACAGTAGCCTATCCGGAACGCGAGGTTTCGAGCGAAATTGTGCTCTGACCCCAACTGACTAGATCACTCAGTAATCCGCCTGCCAATCGACCGTGATGCGCTTGCCCGGCAGGTCCACATCGTCGACATAAGCCGAGACGAAAGGGATCATCCGCTCCATCGCCTTGCCGTCTTCCTGATACTCGAGCACCAGCACGGTCTGCGGGCCGGTGGACAGCAGTTCCTTGACACGGCCCAGCACCAGGCCTTCGCGATTGACGACCTCCAGGGCGATCAGGTCGACCCAATAGTATTCGTCGGCACTCGCGGTGGGGAAGCTGGAGCGCGCAACGAAAATGCGCGCACCCTTGAGTGCTTCAGCCGCGCTGCGGTCATCCACTTCCTGGGCACTAGCCACGATGGTGTCCGAGTGCTCCTTGGCCTCGCGCACGCGCAGGAGCACCGCGCCGGAAAAGGTCTTGGCGCCTCTTTCGGACGGCAGCAGATACCAGCGTTTGGAAGAAAAAAGCGCTTCGGGCGAAGCGCTGTGGGGCAGAACCTTGAACCAGCCCTTGACGCCCCAGGCGTCGGCGA
>DATNCB010000183.1:0-5450 GCA_035571715.1 Ramlibacter sp. | reverse complement strand
CGGCGGGGGAACAGAAGAACACGGCAAGTTCGCCCAGCTCTTCGGGGGTGGTGAACTGCAGCGACGGCTCTTTCTCGCTGAGCAGCTGGCGCTTGGCCTGTTCATTGGACATGCCGCCGGCCGCTGCCTTCGCGTCCACCTGTTGTTGCACCAGGGGCGTCAGCACCCAGCCCGGACAGATCGCGTTGCAGGTCACTCCGCTGGTGGCGTTTTCCAGCGCGATGACCTTGGTCAAGCCCACCAGGCCGTGCTTGGCGGCGACGTAGGCTGCTTTCTGTGCCGACGCGACCAGACCGTGCACCGACGCCACGTTGATAATGCGGCCCCAGTTGGCCGCCTGCATGGCCGGCAGCGCCAGGCGGCTGGCATGGAACGCGCTGGAGAGATTGATGGCGATGATGGCATCCCATTTTTCCGGCGGGAAGTCCTCGACCGGTGCCACATGCTGGATGCCGGCGTTGTTCACCAGGACGTCGACCCGGCCGAACTGCGCGGCGGCGAACTTCATCATGTCCTCGATCTCCGAGGGCTTGCTCATGTCGGCGCCATGGTAGGCGACCTTCACACCGAGGGACTGCACTTGCGCCTTCGGCCCTTCGACATTGCCGAAGCCATTCAGCACGACGCTGGCGCCCTGGCGCGCCAAGGCCTTGGCGATACCCAGGCCGATGCCGCTGGTAGAACCCGTGACGAGAGCGGTTTTCCCTTTGAGCATGGTGAATCTCCGAAGTGAATTAGGATGGAGGCAAACTTTTCGAGAACCGCAAAGTATCGGGGTTTTTCCCGGCCATGCCCGAACCTACGCTGAACTACGTATCGTGTCCCGATCCCTCGGGTGGGCACCGCATGGCCTATTGGCAATGGGGCGATCCGCTCGCCGGCCACGTGATCGTCTGCGTGCACGGGCTGTCGCGCCAGGGGCGGGACTTCGACGTGCTGGCGCAGGCGCTGCTAGTGCGTTCGGACCATGCGCTTCGCGTCGTGTGCCCGGACGTGGTGGGGCGCGGGCGCAGCGACTGGCTGAAGGACCCGATGGGCTATCAGATTCCCAACTACGCCGCCGACATGCTGGCGATGATCGCCGGCTTGCATAGCCAAGGCGCAGTGACCACGCTCGATTGGCTGGGCACCAGCATGGGCGGTTTGATTGGAATGGCCGTGGCCGGTACGCCCAAGTTGCCCTTGCCCGTGCTGGTGCGGCGTCTCGTGCTCAACGACGTCGGACCTGTGATCCAGTGGCAGGCCCTGCAGCGCATCGGCACGTACCTCGGCAACACCGGGCGTTTCGAAACGGTTGAACAGGCCGCGGCGGCGATGTGGGCCATCTCGACCAGCTTTGGCCCGCATACGCCGCAGCAGTGGCTGGCGCTGTCACAGCCGATGGTGAGGGCGTTGCCCGAAGGCGGTTTCACACTGCACTATGACCCGGCCATCGCCGTGCCGTTTCGTACCGTCACCGAGGAGTCCGCGGCCCAGGGGCAGGCGGCGCTCTGGCACCTCTACGACAACATCCGGGCCGAAGTTCTGATCACGCGCGGCGCAAACTCCGACCTGCTATCGCGCGAAATCGCGCTGGCGATGACCGAGCGCGGACCGAAAGCGCGCCTTGTCGAGTTTGAAGGCGTGGGACACGCCCCCACCTTCGTCGCGAACAACCAGATCGAGGTCGTGGCCTCGTTTTTGTCAAGAAATATCAATGAAAAGTTTGAAAGCGGAGCAAGCTGACTCCGCCCAAGTACCCGAGCTGATCGCAGCCACCGAGCAGGCGATGCCGCACCAGGCCAATGCGCTGGCACGCGCACGCGCGTTCGCGGAGCCGTTCATTGCGGGAGAAACGCTCGACACCGGCCAGAACACGCTGGCCCATGCCGATGCGGTGGCCGCCATCCTCAAAGGGATGGGTGGCTCCGAAGCGATGCAGGCGGCCAGCTATCTGGTCTACGCCTGCCCCCACCTGAACAAGCCGCAGGAGGTGATCGCCAAGGCGTTCGGCGAGAACTACGCGGCACTGGCCGTTGAAACCACCAAGCTCGTTCGCGTACAGCAGCAAACGCGCGCGGCGCAGGATTCCGCGCAGCTGGTGGACGACCCGAAGGTGCAGACCGAGAACGTGCGCAAGATGCTGCTGGCGTTCTCGCGCGACCTGCGTGTGGTGCTGCTGCGGCTGGCGTCGCGGCTGCAGACGCTGCGCTGGTACGCCGCCTCGAAGACACCCGCGCCGCCCAGCGTCGCGCGCGAAGCGCTGAATGTGTTCGCGCCGCTGGCCAATCGCCTGGGCATCTGGCAGCTCAAGTGGGAGATGGAGGACCTGGCGTTCCGCTTCCTGGAGCCGGACATCTACAAGCAGGTCGCCAGATTCCTCGACCAGAAGCGCGTGGAGCGCGAGGAATACGTCGAGCACCTGCGCACACGGCTGGAGTCCGAGCTGAAAGCCCAGGGCGTGAGGGCCAGCGTGCATGGCCGGCCCAAGCACATCTACAGCATCGTCAGGAAGATGCGCGGCAAGTCGCTGCACTTCGACCAGGTCTTCGATATCCGGGCGCTGCGCGTCATCGTGCCCGAGGTGAAGGACTGCTACGCGGCGCTGTCATGGGTGCACGAGCAGTTCACGCCCATCGTCGAGGAGTTCGACGACTACATCGCCAAACCCAAGCCGAACGGCTACCAGTCGCTGCACACGATCGTGCGCGACAAGGCGGGGCGGGCGATCGAGATCCAGATCCGCACGCAGGCCATGCACGACCATGCGGAACATGGCGTCGCCGCGCACTGGGCCTACAAGGAAGCGGGCAGCAAAGGCTACTCCGGCGTCACGGCCAGCGGCGAGTACGACGCCAAGATCGCGGTGTTGCGGCAGTTGCTGGCCTGGGAACGCGATCTCGCCGGCTCGGGCCAGGGACTGTTCGAGGATCGCATCTATGTGTTGACACCCGATGCTGCGATCGTCGAACTGCCGCAGGGCGCGACTCCGATCGACTTCGCCTACACCGTGCACACCAACCTCGGCCACCGCTGCCGCGGCGCCCGCATCGATGGCGTGATGGTGCCGCTGAATACGCCGTTGCAGAACGGGCAGACGGTGGAGATCACGGCCGCGAAGGAGGGCGGGCCTTCGCGCGACTGGCTCAACGCCGACCTGGGTTTCCTGGCCAGCCATCGCGCCAAGGCGAAGGTGCGCGCCTGGTTCAACGAGCAGATCAAGCACGAGACGGTCGCGCGCGGCCGGGAGGCGGTGGAGAAACTGCTGCAGCGCGAAGGCAAGACCGCGACCAAGCTGGAAGACCTGGCCGGGCAATTGGGTTTCAAGTCCGCCGACGACCTGTTCGCGGTGGTGGGCAAAGACGAGTATTCGCTGCGCAACATTGAAACCGTCCTCAGGCCGGTCGAGGTTCCGCTGCCGCAGGACGAGTTCCTGCTGCTGAAGAAATCGCGTCAGGCCGAGAAGACGCCCAAGGGCGGCGTGCTGGTGGTTGGAATCGATTCGCTGATGACCCAGCTGGCCAAATGCTGCAAGCCGGCGCCGCCGGATGCGATCCGGGGCTTCGTCACGCGCGGCAAGGGCGTGAGCATCCATCGCAGCGACTGCAGTAACTTCCGCGAACTGGCGGCGCGTTCCGCCGAGCGCGTGATCGAGGTGGAGTGGGGCGCGCCCAAATCCGACGGCGCCGTGTATCCGGTCGACATTTACGTGGAGGCGGCGGACCGGCAAGGCCTGTTACGCGACATCTCCGAGCTGCTGGCCAAGGAGAAGATGAACGTGATCGGGGTACAGACGCAGTCCTTGAAAGGAACTGCCTGGATGACCTTCACCGTGGAGATTTCCGACTCGGCGCGCCTGAACAAGGTGCTGGGCCTGGTGGCCGAAGTGCAGGGCGTGCGGCGGGCGAAGAGGCGGTAGTTGCCTCCTGCTACAATCCGCGCTCGAACACGAATTCAGGCGCGTAGCTCAGCTGGTTAGAGCACCACCTTGACATGGTGGGGGTCGTTGGTTCGAGTCCAATCGCGCCTACCAATCTTCCCGGGACAACAAACTCATTGCGCCGTGATATTGCGGCTGCGAATGAGTTTGCCCAGTGTTTCCGAGTCCTTCCGCAAGAGAGTCGTGAACTCCGCCGGCGAGCTCATGACCGGCTCCGCTCCGAGCTCGCGCAGCCTTGCCACCACGTCGGGTGCCTTCATCGCCTTGGCGAATTCGGAGCTGATTCTCGCCACCACCGCGGGCGGCGTTCCTGCCGGCAGGAACAGCCCGCTCCACTGCTGCGGCTTGAAGTCGGGGTAGCCTGCCTCGGCGAACGTCGGCACGTTGGGCATCTGTGCCGACCTCTTGTCGCTGGTGACGGCCAGCGCCTTCACCTTGCCGCTGGAGACTTGGGGTGCCGCCAGAGTGCTGGTGATCAGCAGTGCCTGGACATGGCCGCCCATCAGGTCGGTCATCGCCGGCCCGCCGCCCTTGTAGGCCACGTGCGGCATCTCGATCTCCGTCATTTCCTTGAAGACCTCGAAATACAGGTGATTGCTGGTACCGATGCCCGGGCTGGCATAGCTGATCGCGCCGGGATTGGCGTGGGCATAGCTGATGAAGTCCTTCACCGTAGCCGCCGGTACTGTGGAATTGACCAGAAGCACCAGCGGAATCCTGACCAGCATGCCCACGGGCATCAGGTCCTTGAACGTGTCGTAAGGGAGATTGCGGACCAGGTGGGGATTGGCCGGGACGCCATCGGCAGTCAGCATCATCGTGTACCCGTCCGGCGCGGCGCGGGCCAACAATCCCTCAGCGACCGTGCCGCCCGCGCCGGGGCGATTCTCGATGACGATGGGCTGGCCAAACCCCTCGGCCAGGCGTGGTTGCAGCGCTCGTGCAACGAGGTCGGTAACGCCGCCCGGCGCGAAACTGACGATAAGCCGCAGCGGCTTGTTCGGCCATTCCTCGGCCAGAGCCGAAGGAACGCTCGCGACGACGCATGCGAGAACGGCCAGGCCGCTTCGCACACACTTCATGAGACTGGCAATGCGCATGATGTCTCCTCTTTGTATTTCTATGGCGCCGGCGATGGCGCCAGTCCACGCGTCAACCCTGTGAAGCGCGTTCGGCCTCGACTTTCGAGGCCACCATATCGCGCAGTTCCCGCTTGAGGATCTTGCCCACCGGACTGACCGGGAATGCGGGCATGACTTCCAGCCGCTCGGGCAGCTTGAACGAGGCGATGCGCTGCCCGCGCAGATGAGCGATCAGCTCGTCGAACCCGAGTTGCGTGCCGGGCTTGAGCACCACGCAGGCGCAGGCCTTCTCGCCGAACACCGGGTCTGGCATCGCGACCAGGCTGACCTCCTTGACCTGCGGCAGCCCGAAGATCAGGTTCTCGACCTCGTCGCAGCTGATCTTCTCGCCGCCGCGGTTGATCAGGTCCTTGCGCCGGCCCTCGGTGTAGACGTAGCGTCCCCGCTTG
>DATNCB010000182.1:0-1088 GCA_035571715.1 Ramlibacter sp. | reverse complement strand
ATCCACCTGGTGGACGGCGGCCTTGCCGACAATCTCGGCGTGCGCGGGCTGATCGACCACACGATCGCGAGCGGCTCGCTGCACGAGAGCTTCCATGAGCTGCCGCCGGGCTCGGTGCACCGCATCGTGCTGATCGTCGTCAACTCCGAGCGCGACACGGCCCAACACATCGACCAGAGCGACCACGTGCCCGGCATGATGCATGTGCTCGATTCGCTGATCTTCGGCGCCGGCTCGCGCTGGACCGAAGAGACCACGGAGATCGTGAAGGACGCGGCGCGCCGCGCGGCGGAGGAAATCCGGCAGGCGCGGGGCCGCGAGGACAGCCCGTTCGCGCCCGACGCCGAGATTTTCGTCATCAACGTGCGCCTGCGTGACCTGGCCGGTGAGGAGCTCGGCCAGACGCTTCTGCACGTGCCGACGGCGTTCGAGATCCAGCCCGCGCACTCGCGGCAACTGCAGGAAGCGGGACGCGGGCTGCTGCGCGACTCGCCCGAGTTCCAGCGGCTGCGCCGCAGCCTGGGGCTCGATGCCGACACCACCGCCTGGAATCCCGACGCGGCCGGGGAGCTGCCGTGATGATGACAGCGAAGGCGCTCGAACTGTACTGGAGCGACGAGTTCCTGGCGGCCAACGCGTTCATCGGCCTGAATCTGGTCGGCGCGATGCTGCTGGGCATGGCGGTCGGCTACGAACGCTCGTACAACGGCCGCGCCGCCGGCATGCGCACCTACGGCCTGGTGTGCATGGCCTCGACCGCGCTCACGATCTTCGTGGGCTTCGCGCCGCTGTGGTACGGCGGCGCTTCGCACGACACGATCCCCGACGCGACCCGCATCGTGGGGGGCGTGGTCACGGGCATCGGCTTCCTGTGCGCCGGCGTCATCTCCAAGGAAGGCCTCAACATCACCGGCCTGACCACGGCGGCGTCGATCTGGGCCGCTTCGGCGGTCGGCGTGCTGCTGGGTGTCGGCTTCTATGCGTCGGCGCTGCTGCTCGCGGCGCTGTGCATGCTGTCGATGACGCTGGTCCACCAGATCGAAAAGACCCTTCCCGGACGCGTCAGCTTCGACGTGACGCTGACGTTC
>DATNCB010000181.1:0-7776 GCA_035571715.1 Ramlibacter sp. | reverse complement strand
GTCAGTGAGCTGTGCTTGCGTGAAACCTCCACTATCGGGCTGCGCTGGCACCGGGTGCAGCGGCGCCGCCTGGCCCGCAGCAGCGACGCTGTCGCGGTGGGAGACGTTACGCTGCGCCGAAAGGAGGTGCAGCGCCCGGGCGGCGAAAAAACATTGAAGGTGGAAAGCGACGACCTTGCCCGCACCGACACTCTGGCCGCACGGCGGCGCTTGCAATCGCGCGCCGAACGCGAAGAGGGGGAGCCATCATGAGCCCCACGGAATCTTTGCAAGCGCTGCTCTCGGTGCTGCGGCCGCACTCCGCGCTCGCGGTGGCGGTGAGCGGCGGCGTCGACAGCATGGTGCTGGCCTATCTGGCCCATCGGTTCGCTGCGTTCCCGGTGGAAGCGGTGCATGCGGTTTCTCCGGCGGTGCCAGCCGCCGCGACCGAGCGAGTGCAGCGCCATGCATTGCGCCATGGCTGGAAGCTGCGCCTGATCGATGCCGGCGAAATGGCGGACCCCGACTACCTGCGCAATCCCGTGGACCGGTGTTTCCACTGCAAGAAGAACCTGTACGGCCGGATGGGCGCCATCGCGGGAGTGCCGCTGGCGTCGGGCACGAACGTGGACGACCTCAGCGATTTCCGCCCCGGTTTGGAGGCAGCGCGCCAGCATGGCGTCATCCACCCCTACGTGGAAGCCGGATTGCGCAAGGTCAACATCTATGCCCTCGCCCAGGCCCATGGCCTGGATGACCTGGCCGCGCTGCCCGCGCAACCGTGCCTGTCAAGCCGGATCGAAACCGGGATCGCCGTGGACGCCGCCGCGCTGCGCTTCATTGAGAAGGCCGAGCTGCACCTGGCCGCATTGCTGCCCGGCCAAAGCGCCCTGCGCTGCCGGATCACGGCTGCCGGCGTGGTGCTCGAGTGCGAAACGCTGCCCGTCGACACCGCCCGGCAGGACCTCGAACAGTGGGCGCAGGTGCTCTGCGCCGATGCCGGCCGGCGCTTTGCCGGCGTGCGACCGTACCGGCGGGGAGCGGCATTCTTGCGGGTGCAGGCAACATGAGTGACTTCGTGATGGATTGGCAGCGCGAGCAGCGCACCGGCATTGCCGAGGCGGTGCTGTGCGAAGGCAAGACGGCGCCGCAGATCGACGTCATCCTCGCCAGCGCCGGGGCGCGTCCCTTGCTGCTGACGCGGCTGGACTGCGCTCTCTTCGACGCCCTGCCCGCCCAGCGGCGCGCCGCGCTGGACCACGACCCCCTCTCGCGCACTGCGTTTCACGGGCCGGTTCCCGCGCCGGCGCTTGGCGGTGTCTGCGTCGTTTGCGCCGGCACGTCGGACCTGCCGGTCGCGCGCGAAGCGGTGCGCACGTTGGCGTTTGCCGGCTATGAAGCCCCGTTGGTCGCGGACGTCGGCGTCGCCGGCCTTTGGCGGCTGATGCAGCGCATCGAGGAGATCCGTTCCCACTCAGTGGTGATTGCCGTGGCGGGGATGGAAGGCGCGTTGTTCAGCGTGCTGGCCGGCCTGGTCGCCGCACCGGTGATCGCGGCGCCGACGTCGGTTGGATATGGCGTAGCCTCAGGCGGCCAGGTGGCGCTGCACAGTGCCCTCGCCTCCTGCGCCGCAGGGTTGACCTGCGTGAACATCGACAACGGATACGGTGCGGCTTGCGCTGCGCTGCGCATCCTGCGCTCGATCCGGCGCGAATAGCCGCGCGACCCCATTCCCGGCAGTCGCGATCTGCGGCAGCTCTTCCGCCGGGCCTGTCTCGGCCTGACTCCGGCTCTGGCAGGGCGCCGCTATTGATCCTGATCAAACAGACGCAAGAGACTTGCACCTGTCCGTAATCGTCCGCTTGTGAGCCATTCAAGCGTTTGAGAGACTAATCGCATAGCAGATATGTTATTCACTATGCGAATACATTGGACATGTCAAGCACTGCCCACTTTCCATCCCATTTCGCCAGGCAGCGGAGGCGGTCGATGAGTGTGCGCTGGGACGCCGTCGTCACGAACCATACGTTCCTGGCTCCGAGCCGCGGCTCCGCTACCGCGGCCACCGCGCCCGAGCCGGCTAGCCCGGATGGCCCCGTCGAGATAAGGGTGCGCCTCTTCGGAATGCTGGTCGGACCCGAGGTACCGAATCCGATGGTCCTTCAATTCGCGAGGGGCTGCGCGCTGCGGGACGTGATGCAAGAGCTGGGGCGCCGGCTTGGCCCGGACGTCATGCGAAATCTCGTCAGCGACGACGGCCAGTCGTTCAACACCTGCCGCCTCTTCCTGGATGGCGAGCCCGTCGAGGATATGGCGACACGGATTTCGCACAAAGGGCCGGCAGCCCCGACCGTGGAAATCATCCTGTTCCGCGAGATCGAGGGGGGCTGAAAAATGATGAAACGAGTCTCAAGATGAATGCACCCGAACGTGAGCTGATGGCGCAGAAGGATGACGTCTGGGTCCCGTCCACCTGCTCGCTGTGCTACGGCACCTGTTCCAACCTCGTGCACCGGGTCGACGGAACCGCCATCAAGATCGAAGGCAATCCGGAAAGCGCCGTGGGACGGGGGCGCCTGTGCGGCAAGGGTGTCAGTGGCCTGATGTCGCACTACGACCCGAACCGGCTGAAAGTGCCGCTGCGGCGCACCAACCCGAACAAGGGCATCGACGAGGATCCGGGCTGGAAGGAAATCAGCTGGGACGAGGCACTGGATGAAATCGCGACGGTGCTCAAGCGCGTGCGCGCCGATGATCCGCGCAAGCTCCTCATGCAGCGCACGACGACGGTGCTGGCGGCCCGCACGCCGCTCAACGCGTTCGGGGCCGCGTTCGGCACGCCGAATATGTCGACATCGGGTGGCGGGCTGCACTGCGGCAATGGCGCCCATCTGATCAGCGGGATCATGCATTCCTCGTGGTCCATCGTTCCGGATTTCGAGTACTGCAATTACGCCATCTACTTCGGCGCCTCCAAGGGGCACGGCGCGGGCCACGCGGCTGTTTCCAACATGAAGCTTGCCGCCGATGCGCGCGCCAGGGGCATGAAGATGGTGGTGGTCGATCCGATGTGCAACTTCGCATCGGCCAAGGCCACCGAATGGGTGCCGGTGCGAGTGGGCACCGACGGCGCGCTGGCGCTCGCCATGTGCAACGTGCTGGTCAACGAGCTGGAGATCTACGACGGCCCTTACCTGCAGGCCAAGACCAATGCGCCGTATCTGATCGGGCCGGACAAGCTGTACGTGCGCGACACGGCCACCAGCCAGCCGCTGGTGTGGGACAGCGTGGCGGGCACGGCGCGTCCCTTCTCCGATGTCAAGGCTGTCGACATGGCGCTCGAGGGCGATTTCCAGGTGAATGGAGTTGCCTGCCAGCCGGCATTTCACAAACTGAAGGAGCACCTCGCGAAGTTCACGCCCGAATGGGGCGAGCAGATCACGACGATTCCGGCAGCCAACATCCGGCGCATCGCCTGGGAGTTCGGTCGTGAAGCCCGGATCGGCAGCACCATCACCGTCGAGGGCGTCAACCTGCCCTATCGCCCGGTAGCCGCGATTGCGTTTCGCGGTGCGCAAGGGCACATGAACTCGGTCTACAACTTTCTGTCCGTCGATCTGCTCAACCATCTGGTGGGCGCTGCCGACGTGGTGGGCTCGTGCCTCGGATTCAATCCGGTCTGCGAGGGCCATCCGGAAACCGGACTGCCGCACTACGTTCCGTCAGCGGACGCGGACGGGATCATGAAGGTCGGACTGTGGATGGGATTTCATCTTCCGTATCCGCCGGAACAGCCGCACATGCCGACCAAGACCGGTCTGCAGGACGTGTTTCCGATGGGCATGTGTTCGCCATTCCTCGAATCCGACGACCAGGAAGAACTCTGGCAGAAATTCAAGCTGCCGTATCGCACCGAAGTGCTGATCAACTGGGGGGCGAATCTGGTGATGGCGATCGCCAACAGCGATTCCGTGGCACGCGCATTGGCCAAATACAAGTTCATGGTCTCGTTCGATCTGTTCCTGACGGAGACTTCGAACTTTGCCGACATCGTGCTGCCGGATCTGGGCTACCTGCAGCAGCTGGACTCGCGCACGAGCTTCCCGTTCTTCTTTTGCAGCATGCCGGGCGGCATGGGGGACTGGTCCTGGACCATCCGGCAGCCGGTACTGCCGCCGGAGGGCCAGCAGCGTGCCTTCCAGGACGTGCTGATGGAACTGGCCGACCGCATTGGCTTCAGGGCCGATTACAACGCCGCATTGAACGCCACCTTGAACCTGCGGCCGGAGTATCGGCTGCAGGGTGACCAGCGCTATACCTGGGAGCAGGTCTGCGACACGGAACTGAAAAACAATTTCGGCCCGGAGCGCGACCTGGAGTGGTTCAAGAAGACCGGGGTGATCAGCTGGCCGAAGAAGCCGCAGGAAGTGTATTGGCGGCCGTTCCTGGACGTTCGGGTGCCGATCTACTGGGACTTCCTGGTGAGCGTCGGCGAGCAGGCTGCGGCCATCACCGACCCGCTCGGGGTGAAGCTGCCACGCGAGTACTACGAGCCGCTGCCGGATTTCCTGCCCTGCCTGTCGCACTGCTGCAAGAAACCCGATTTCGATTTCTACGCTTTCTATTACCGCGATTCGATCCATACGAACAGCTACACCACCGAAAACGCCTGGCTCGACGAGGCAGCACAGCTCGATCCGTATTCCTACGCCATCGCGATCAATGCGGACGTCGGCAAAGCGAAGGGACTTCGCGATGGCTCGCCGGTATGGGTGGAGACCGAAACCGGCCGCAAGGTGAAGGGCCGCGTGAAGCTGATGCACGGCATCCATCCCGAAGGACTGGGGATCGCCGGCTGCGCGGGGCATTGGGCTGAGGGCATGCCGATGGCCAAAGGCAAAGGCGTCGCTTACAACGAACTGCTCGAAATCGACTGGGATCACGTCAGCCCCGTCAATCTCAACCTCGACCTGTGCGTCAAGGTGAAGGTGACCATGGCGGAGGACTCGCGATGAGAAGGGGCATGGTGATCGATCTCAAGCGCTGCACCGGGTGCTACGCCTGCCAGCTCGCGTGCAAGGCCGAGCATGGAACCCCGCCCGGCGTGTTTTTTGCGCGGGTGCTCAAGCAGGAAGAGGGTCGGTATCCGACCGTGCGGCAACTGTTCCTGCCGGTGCTGTGCAATCACTGCGAAGACGCGCCCTGCGTGGAAGTCTGCCCAACCGGCGCGAGTTTCAAATGGGAGGACGGGATCGTCGACATCGACGCCGACACGTGCGTGGGTTGCCGGGCCTGCATGATGGCCTGCCCCTACACCAACCGCTACTACAACGACGGCCCGCAGCAATATTACGAGCAGGGTGCGACGCCGTATGAAGACGCGCGCATGTCGCGGCACCAGACCGACGTGGTGATGAAGTGCAATTTTTGCCGCGACCGCGTGCGCTCCGGCAAGCAGCCTGCCTGCGTGGCGAACTGCCCCACGGTGGCGCGCTATTTTGGCGATCTCGACGATCCCAACAGCGAGGTTTCACGCCTGATCAAGGAACGCGGCGGTTTTCCGCTGCATCCGGAGCTGGGCACCAAGCCCTCGGTTTATTACCTGCCGCCCTGATCCCGGTCGTGCAAGCAACGGTGAGCGCGTAAATAGGGAAACAAGGAGAGCCAAGAGATGCAAACAACGCGCGTGAAATACGAGCAGCTGATCCGGGACCTGCGCACGGAACTGCGTCCGCAGCGCGAGTGGTGCGAAGGCCGCGGTATCTTCCTGGTGATCGGCCATTTCGTGGTGGGCGTGGCGGGCGGGACCTGGCTGTTCTCGCTGTTGTACGGCAGCCGCCTGGGGCTGACCCTGGCGTTGTTATTGGGGGGCCTGGGCGGGCTCTTGCACCTGGCTAACCTGGGCCATCCGCTGCGCGCGTGGAAGATGGGGCTGCAGTTTCGCCGTTCCTGGACCTCACGGGGTTTCTATGGCTTGAACCTGTTTCTGGCAGGAGGCTTCCTGTATCTCGTGCCACTGTGGCTGCCCGGGCTATTGTGGGGAGCTGACTCGGTGGTCTCCGGCGCGGGCAAGGTGATTTCGATCGTGGGCATGCTGACCATCATCGGATACATGGGATTCGTCTACACCGCATCCAAAGCCATCCCCTTCTGGAATTCGCCCTTGCATCCTGCGCTGTACGTGACCTACGCCTTGCGCGGCGGGATCGCCGGGCTGCTGCTGGCGCAGGCGGTGGGCGGGCAGTGGCTCGCGAGCCAAAACGAGATTCTGCTGGCATGGAGTGGAATCACGGCCGCTGCCATCCTGTTGTTTGCGATGGAGGTGCATGGTGCGCTCACGAGCGGGAACGCCGCGGCCCAGCGTTCAGTACATGAACTGTTCGCCGGCAGCGTGGCGATCTATTTCTATGGCGGCACGCTGGTGATGGGCCTGCTCGTTCCCGCCTGGCTGGTCTGGGCCGGGTTGTCCGGGCCGGCCTCGGCAGCCGCGATGACCTTGCTTGCAATCACCTCGATCGGCGGCGACTTCTTCATGAAGTACTCCACGATCCGCGCGGGGGTGTATCTCCCCCTATGGACGACGGCGGCGCCGAGACGTCAAATATCGCAGGGGTGAATCGCGGGGCAGAGCAGTTTCAAATAATCGGAGACAAAGATGAATCATCCAATACTCTTTCGTATCGCGGCTTTCCTGGCCGCAGCCCTTTCGTTGGGCCTGGCGCAGGCGCAGGAGAATCCCGCGAAGAATTTTCCGGACAAGCCCATCCACGTCATCGTCGGCTACGCTCCTGGAGGCGCAAACGACATCGTTGCCCGCATCATGGGCCAGCAACTCTCTGAAGCAGTGGGCCAGGCGGTCGTGATCGAAAACAAGGTGGGCGCGGCAGGCAGCATTGCCGCCTCCTATGCGGCAAGAGCCAATCCCGACGGCTACACGTTGCTGTTTGCTCCCAGTTCGATATTCGCGACGAATCCGGTGATGTTCAAGAAGCTGCCCTACGCGTCGAGCGACTTCGTCCCCATATCGATGGTGGCAACCTTTCCGCTGATCCTGGTGGTCGGCGCGAACCAGCCGTTTCAGTCGGCCAAGGATCTGGTCGAATATCTGAAGCTCAATCCAAAGAAGGCGAATTTTTCCGGCGCGGCCGGAGTTCACCAGCTGGCTTTCGGGCTATTCAAGAACCAGACCGGGACGACCGGGGAATACATTGCCTACAAGGGAACCAACCTGTCTGTGGCCGCCGTGATGACAGGCGAGGTTCTCATGAGCATGGCGGATGCGGCAGGGGTTTCGCCGCAGCTGAAAGGCGGGCAGGTGCGGGGCCTCGCCGTCACCTCGCGCGAAAGGCTGCCGTCTTTTCCCAATATCCCGACAGTCGCCGAAGCGGGTTTTCCAGGACTGGAAATGGGAAGCTGGATGGGACTGCTCGCACCGGCCGGAACACCTCTGCCGATCGTGAGAAAGCTGCAGCAGGAAGTGAACCGCATCGTCAAGACCGCTTCATTCAAGGAGCGGATGAACGCGCTCGAAGTCACTCCTGAGGCAAGCACTTCGGAAGAGTTTGGCAGCCTGATCAACTCGGACCTTGCACGCTGGCGCGCCGTGGCCAAGGCCAGCAACATCGAAGCGACCGATTGAACCTGGGCGCCTGACGATCAGGCCACGGCCTTCTGCGCGGTGAGGGCCGCGCCAAGCTGGAGGGCCAGTTTCTTCAGGTCCGCGCCTACCAGTTTGAGCTTCTTGGCGCTGAACAAATCCTTGATACCGCCGGAACTCAAAGACAAAAGCGTGGAGCG
>DATNCB010000180.1:0-5435 GCA_035571715.1 Ramlibacter sp. | reverse complement strand
TTGATGCTGGTCGGGTCGGCTGCTATTTATTTTGTAGCAATCCGGGTAGCCGGATTGAAACTGCGGCAGTTTGTCACGCGCTGATGGGCAGTTGCGGCGCGCGCCAACTTGACGGTTGCGGGCGCCTCAATTACAAAGAACCATGCTGCTGAATCTGACCGCTCCCACGCCGCTCGAGTACTTCAGCTCGCTGGTGCAAAGCGACGATCACTTCCCGTTGCTGGAAGCAGCAGCCAGCCTGGCCCAGGATGAATATCCCGAGCTGGACGTCCAGCAGGTGCTGGGCGACGTGGACCAGTTGCTTTCCCGCCTCAAACGCCGGCTGCCGGCCGACGCGGCGCCGCTGCAACGCTTGCGCGCGCTCAACCAGTTCTTCTTTCGCGACCTGAGCTTTGGCGGCAACGTCAACGACTACTGCGACCCGGACAACAGCTATCTCAACGTCGTGTTGCGCACGCGGCGCGGCATCCAGATCTCGCTGGCAGTGCTCTGGGTCGAACTGGCGCAAGGGCTGGGGCTGCACGCTCGCGGCGTGTGCTTTCCGGGCCACTTCCTGGTCAAGGTCAATCTGCCGAAGGGGCAGGTGGTGATCGACCCTTTCACCGGCCAGTCGCTCTCGCGCGAAGAGTTGGCCGAGCGGCTCGAGCCCTACAAGCGGCGCAGCGGCCTGGTCGATGAGTTCGAGGTCCCGCTGGGGTTGTACCTGCAGGCGGCGCCGGCGCGCGACATCATCGCCCGCATGTTGCGCAACCTGAAGGAAATCCATCGGGCCCAGGAAGACTGGCAGCGGCTGATCGCGGTACAGGACCGCCTCTTGATCCTGTTGCCCGATGCCTGGGCCGAATACCGCGACCGGGGGCTGGCGCACGCCGAACAGGGCCATTCGGCGCTCGCCGTCATCGACCTCGAAACCTATCTGGTCCATGCGCAGGACGCGCTCGACATCGACGTGATCGCCGATCGCGTCGCGGACCTGCGCCGCGCGAAGAATTAAACCTGCCTCTCAGGTATCGGTGGCGAGCCGGTCCAGCGCCTGCGGCACCGAACAGATTTTCGCGAAGCGATCCCTGAGCACCACCGCCGTGCGCGCCTTGATGTCGGCCGCGGCGAGTGGTGTGCCGTCTTCGTGCTTCATGTCGAAGGTCAGGGTGGCATCGGTCACATAGTCGACCTGAAAGCCCAGGTCGGATGCGTGACGCGCCGTCGTCTCGCAGCACTGCTCGGTGCGGATGCCGCTGATGATGAGCTTGCCGATGCCGTGCTGGACCAGCCAGACATCCAGGCCCGTCCCGACCAGTGCACTGTGCCGCGATTTGTGGAAGGTCGCGGCGGGCTCCAGCGGCGCCAGTCCCTCGAGCGGCCGCACCAGGCCGGACTCGATCGCGAACGGGTTCTCAGCAGTCTTCGGGCCGTCCACGTGGAAGACGCGCACGATGGGCACGCCCTGCTTCTGGCACGCCTGGATCAACGCGTTTTGCGCGGCCAGGTACGCGGGCAAGTCACGCTCGGTGAAGTAGGGCCGATGGCGAAAAGATTCCTGGGCGTCGATCACAACGAGACATGACTTCATGGTGCTTCTCCGAAATGCGCTGCCGATCAGTTTAGGACATCGGGCAGGTTAGCGTGGACGTAGTGCCAGCACCGACAAAGCGGCCGCGCTGAAGCCCGCGCCGACCAGGAAGGTGACCGGCGCGCCCCACTGGTCCCACAGCAACCCGGCCACGCCGCTGGCTGCGAGCAGGGCCAGGCCGCTCATGAGGTTGAAGAAGCCAAATGCCGTGCCGCGCAGGTCCGCCGGCGCCGCCTTCGCCACCATCGCCGAGAGCAGGCCCTGCGTCATCGCCATGTGCAGGCCCCAGAGCGCGATACCGCCCCACAGCACGGGCCCGGCCTGGCTCGCGGCCAGCAACAGGTCGGCTGCGATCAGCACCGCCAACCCCCAGGCCAACAGCGCGCGATGGCTCATCTTGTCCGACAGTTGGCCGAACGGGTAGGCACCGACCGAGTACACGAGGTTCATCGCGATCAGCACCAGCGGGGTCCAGGCTGTGGCGAGGCCGCCTTGCTGGGCGCGCAAGATCAGGAAGGCTTCCGAAAAGCGCGCCAGAGTGAACACCGCGCCGACCGCCACGATCCACCAATAGTCGCGGCCGAGCCGGCGCAGATTCTCGCGCCGGATGGGGTTGCCGTGACGTTCGCCCGCCGGCTGCGGCGGCTCATGCACGGCGAACACCAGCAACGCCACGGACAGAAGTGCCGGAATCACGGCCACCCAGAACACCGCGCGGAAATCATTCGCCCACAGCAGCATGAAGCCGATGGCGAGCAACGGTCCCAGAAAAGCGCCCACGGTGTCGAGCGCCTGGCGCAATCCGAAGGCGGCGCCGCGGATGGCGGGCGGCGCGATGTCGGCGATCAGCGCATCGCGTGGCGCGCCGCGGATGCCTTTGCCGACACGGTCGATCAGCCGCGCCGAAAATACCAGGCCCGAGGTCGAGGCCAGCGCAAAAAGCGGCTTGGAAACGGCAGCCAGCCCATAGCCCAGCAGAGCCAGCGGCTTGCGCCGGCCCCAGTAATCGCTGAGCACGCCGGAAAAGACCTTGACGATGAGGGCCGTGGCCTCGGCCGCGCCCTCGATCAATCCGACCACGAGCACCGTCGTGCCCAGCGTTGTGACGAGGAACACCGGCAACAGGCTGTGAATCAGCTCGGACGATACGTCCATGAGCAGGCTGACCAAGCCCAGGGCCCAGATGCCCGCCGGCAAGCGCGGGCGCGGCTGGGCCGTTGCGTCCATTGAGCCTTCGCTCAGGGCCAGGCCCTAGGCGACCACGACCGCCGGGCCGGCGCTCGCTGCGGCGATAACGCCGATCTCGTAAACGGTTTCGCCGGCACCGCGCAGCGTGTGGGCCGTCGCCTGCGCATTCGCGGCATCCACCACGACGACCATGCCGATGCCGTTGTTGAACGTCCGGTTCATCTCGTGGTCGGAAATCGCGGCCGTGCGTTGCAGCCACGCGAACAGCTCGGTCTGCGGCCAGCTGCCCTTGCGCAGGTGCGCGGCCAGACCTTCGGGCAGCACGCGCGGAATGTTTTCCAGCAGCCCGCCGCCGGTGATGTGGGCCAGCGCCTTGATGGGGTGGGCTGCCAGTGCCGCGAGCACGTTCTTCACGTACAGGCGCGTTGGCTCCATGATGGCTTGCCGGAACGGTTCGCCGTCCAGTGTGGAGGGTAGCTGGCCGGCCGCGCGTTCGATGCACTTGCGCACCAGCGAAAAGCCGTTCGAATGCACGCCGCTGGAAGCCAGGCCCAGCACCACGTCGCCCGCCTTCACGCCGGCCCCGCTCAGGATCCTGGACTTCTCCACCGCACCGACGGCAAAACCGGCAAGGTCGTATTCGCCTGCGGGGTACATGCCGGGCATTTCCGCGGTCTCGCCGCCTATCAGCGCGCAGCCCGAGAGTTCGCAGCCTTTAGCGACGCCTCCGATTACCGCAGCCGCCGTTTCGACGTCGAGCTTGCCGCAGGCAAAGTAATCCAGAAAGAACAGGGGCTCGGCGCCCTGCACCAGCACGTCGTTCACGCTCATGGCCACCAGGTCGATGCCGACCGTGTCGTGCATGTTCCATTCGAACGCCAGCTTCAGTTTGGTGCCCACACCGTCCGTGCCGCTGACCAGCACCGGCTCCTTGTAGCGCTTGGGCACTTCGAACAGCGCGCCGAAGCCGCCGATGCCCGCCAGGACTCCTTCGCGCATCGTTCTTTTGGCGAGCGGCTTGATGCGCTCGACCAGCGCATCGCCGGCATCGATGTCCACGCCGGCGTCTTTATAGGAGAGGGGGGATTGGGTCATGGGATGGGCTGCGGGGCCGCGCAAGGCTTGGCCCGATAGAATTTGCCTAATTTTAGCTTCGGCACGTAGGGCGATCCGGCCCGGCCCGCGCCGAAAGCCAAGCCCAGATCGGCGCTTCCGCAATTCATTGATGCAATTCACGTCCACTCAGAAACATGCCGCAACCTGGCTGCTGATCGCATTCCTGGTCGCGCTGGCGCTGTGGTTGCTCGGACGGGTGCTGACTCCATTCATCGTGGCGGCCGTGCTCGCTTACGCGCTCACGCCGCTGGTCGACCGGCTGGATGACCTGGGCCGGGGCCGGGTGCCGCGCTTCATCGCCGTAGCCTTGGTTGAGCTTCTGCTCATCCTGGTCCTGCTGGGGTTGCTGCTGATGGTGGTCCCGATCATGGCCAAGGAAGTGCCGCTGATCCGCGAGCAATTGCCTTTCCTGTTCGACAACCTCAACGCGACCATCGCGCCCTGGCTGGACCAGCTGGGCATCAGGATTCCTCTCGATCTGGCCAGCCTGAAGGGGCAGCTGGTGAAATACCTGAGTGCGAATTTCGAGGACACGGTCGGTTCGCTTTTCTCCTCGCTCAAGGTCGGAGGCGGAGTCGCGCTGATCGTGGTGGGCAACGCGATCCTGATTCCGGTGGCCCTTTTTTACCTGCTGCTGGACTGGAAACGGCTCGTCCTGCGGGTCCTCGAGCTCGTGCCTCCGCGCGCGCGCCCGAGCGTGGACTCGTTCACCACCGAAGCCGACCAGGTGCTGGGCCAATACCTGCGCGGGCAATTGCTCGTGATGCTGACAATGGCGGTCTTCTACAGCACTGGCCTGGCGCTGTTCGGCCTGGACCTGGCCGTGCCCATCGGCCTCTTCACGGGCCTGGCGATGTTCGTGCCCTATGTGGGTTTCGGGATTGGCCTCGTGCTCGCCATCATTGCGGGCGTCCTGCAGTTTGCCTCGATCAAGGCGCTGATCATGGTGGCGGCCGTTTACGGGACGGGCCAGGTGGTCGAAGGCTTCTACCTCACGCCGCGGCTGGTGGGCCAGCGAATCGGCCTGCATCCGCTGGCGGTGATCTTCGCGCTGCTCGCGTTCGGGCAATTGTTCGGGTTCGTCGGCGTCCTGGTCGCCCTGCCTGCCAGCGCCGTGCTGCTGGTGGCGATCCGGCGCCTGCGCGCCGGCTACATGGGCAGCAAGCTGTACATCAGCTAGTTGACAAGAATGGCAACGATGAAGCAGATCGCCCTGGACATCGGCCTGGCCCGCGGACCGACGCTGGCGAGTTTCTGCGCGGGCCCGAACGAGGCGGCGCTCAAACACCTGCAGCTGTGGGCCGGGAGCCCAACCCGATCGCCCGTGCCGACCTACCTCTGGGGCCCGAGCGGCAGCGGCAAAACCCATTTGCTCAAAGCGGTGGCCGAGACACTGCGTGAGCAGGGCGCTGCTGCCGGGTGGCTCGACGCCACCGTGCATGAGCCGCCGCAGTTCGACGAACGTTGGGCCGTGGTGCTGCTGGACGACGCGCACCTTTACACCGCAGTGCAGCAGCACGCGGCTTTCAACTGGTTCGTCAATGCGCAGACGCTGCAGCGC
>DATNCB010000179.1:0-4638 GCA_035571715.1 Ramlibacter sp. | reverse complement strand
GGCCGCCAGCCGCCTGATCCAGGCTCTGCCCAACCAGGGTGTCGACACCATGGTCGCCCTGTTCGAGGTGGGAGCTTTCACCACCAGCATGCAGGTCATCCGCAACGACGAGGTGCTCTACGACCGGGACCAGGCGTTCGGTGGCGCCCAGCTGACCCAGCTGATCGTGCGCCAATACGGTTTCTCGCCGGAGGAGGCAGAGAACAAGAAGCGCAACGGCGATCTGCCCGAAGACTACGAGTCCGGCGTGCTCAAACCCTTCGTGGAGAGCATGGCCCAGGAAATCGCCCGCGCATTGCAGTTCTTTTTTACCAGCACTCCGCATAACCGGGTCGATTACGTGATGCTGGCTGGCGGGTCGGCGGCCCTGCCGGGACTGACGGACACCGTCACCATGCAGACGTCGTTCCCCTGCAATCTTGCGAATCCGTTCGAGGGAATGCAGGTGGGCCCCGGAGTGCGAGAGAAAAAGATGCGCCGTGAAGCGCCCTCGTACCTCACTTCCTGTGGATTGGCCATGCGGAGGTTCGTGCAGTGATCCTGATCAACCTGCTTCCGCACCGCGAGGCCGCACGCAAGCGCCGCCGTGAAGCTTTCTATGCGTCACTGATGTTGTCCGCACTGGCCGGCGTGATTGTCGCCGGCGCCATCTACGTGTGGTACGCCGCCCAGATCTCGGACCAGCAGGGCAAGAACCTGGTGCTGTCAACCGAGATCAAGCGCCTGGAAGGGCAGATCAAGGACATCGCGACTTTGCAGGCCGAGATCGCGGCCCTGAGGGCACGCCAACAAGCGGTGGAAGACCTGCAGGCGGACCGCAACATGCCTGTGCATCTGCTCAATGAACTGGTCAAGCAGATTCCTGATGGCGTCTACGTGAGCAGCCTGCGACAGGACAACCAGATCGTGTCCCTTCAAGGCACCGCCCAGTCCAACGAGCGCGTGTCCGAGCTGCTGCGCAACCTCGGCAACAACAGTCCCTGGCTCAACAAGCCGGAACTGGTCGAGATTACCTCCGGCGCAGTCACCTTGAGCCCCCGCGACCAGCGGCGCGTGTCCAACTTCACGATGAAGGTCCGGCTGCTGCGGGCCAGCGAAGTGCAAAAGGCCGCCAACGCCGCCAGCGCCGCCAGCGCCGCCAGCGCCGCTTCATCGGCCGCCGGTAAGGCTTCCGCTCCCGCCAAAACCTGATCGTCATGGCCATCAAGCAGTTACCCAAGATCAAAGTCGCAGCCCTGCAGCAAGCGCTGCTCGGGCAATTCCGAGGCCTGGACACCCGCGACCCCGCCTCGTGGCCCGTCCTGCCAAGGGGCGCCCTGTGCCTCGCACTGTTGGCCGCCATCGTTGCCGCCCTCTGGTTTGCGTGGCTCAACGGTTCGGATGCCGAGCTGGAAGCGGAACAGAAAAAAGAAATCGCCCTGCGCGCGGACTACAGCAAGAAGCTGGCGCAGGCTGTCAATCTCGATGCGCTCAAGAAACAACGTGAACAGGTTCAGCAGTACGTGACGCAACTCGAAAAGCAGCTGCCAAGCAAGGCCGAAATGGACGCGCTGCTTTCGGACATCAACCAGGCGGGGCTGGGCCGGAGCCTGAGTTTCGAGCTGTTTCGCCCCGGCAATGTCAGCGTCAAGGAATACTACGCCGAACTGCCGATCACCTTGCGTGTGACCGGGCGGTTCCACGACGTGGGCTCGTTCGCGGCCGATGTGGCCAACCTGTCGCGCATCGTGACGCTGAATAACCTGAGCGTCGTGCCGGCCAAGGATGGCTCGCTGGTGATGGATGCCACTGCGAAAACATTCCGCTACCTCGACGGCGACGAAGTAGCCGCGCAGCGCAAGACCGAGCCGGGAGCGAAGAAATGATTGTCAGAACTGCGACTGCGGCAGTTTCCATCGCCTTGTTGCTCGCCGCCTGCGGTTCGTCCGGGCAGGAAGAGCTGCAAACCTGGATGAACGAGCAACGGGCACAGACGCGGCCGAAGGTGCAGCCGATCCCGGAACCCAAGAAGTTCACCCCGCAGGCGTACACCCAGGAAGCGGCCACGGATCCGTTCAGCCACCAGAAGCTGACGCAGGCGCTCAAGCGCGAGTCGGCCCAGACAACGTCGAATGCGGCCCTGGTGGCGCCGGAACTCGCCCGGCGCAAGGAGCCGCTGGAGAGTTTCCCCCTGGACACGATGAAGATGGTGGGCAGCATGGTCAAGGAGGGGCGGCCGGTTGCACTGGTGCGCATCGACAGCTTGCTTTACCAAGTGCGCCCCGGCAATTACCTCGGGCAGAACTTCGGGAAGATCGTCAAGGTGGGAGAAACCGACCTGGTTCTGCGCGAAATCGTTCAGGACGCGGCCGGTGAATGGATCGAACGCACAGCGACATTGCAACTGCAAGAGGGGTCAAAGTGAACAACAACCAGATCAGTTGGCGGAGGGCCTGGGCCTTTGCATGCCTGTTTCTCGCCGCGGTCTTGCCGGTTACCGTGCGAGCCCAGACGGTCGTCGAAGCGGTCAGCAGCTCGATCCAGGGCGGGGTCGAGGTCGTGCGCATCGACTTCTCGCAACCGCTGACGGGCATTCCCCCCGGCTTTGCCATCCAGGCGCCGGCCCGCATCGCACTGGACATACCGGGCGCCAGCAACGGCCTGGGGCGTTCCACGGTGGAAATCAACCAGGGCAATCTCCGGTCCGTGAACGTGGTACAGGCCGGTGAACGCACCCGCCTTGTCCTGAACCTGAAAGCCGCAGCGGCTTACAAAGCCCAGCTGCAAGGAAAGTCTTTGCTGGTGGTGCTCGAACCGGCCGCGGTGGCTGGCCCGGCGGCCACTCCGCTACCCGCATTCGCGGAGAGCCGCAATTCTGAAACCCAACCGATCAAGGACGTGGATTTCCGGCGGGGCAGCGACAGCTCCGCCCGGGTGATCGTGGACTTGCCCAGCAATCAGGTGGGCGTCGACATCCGCCAGCAGGGCCAGAACCTGGTCGTCGAATTCCTCAGGTCCTCATTGCCGGAAGGCTTGCGGCGACGGCTCGACGTGTCCGATTTCGGCACGCCCGTGCAAACAGTGACCACGTTCCAGGCCGGCGACAGGGTCCGTGTCGTGATCGAGCCCAAGGGCGCATGGGAACACAGTGCTTACCAGAGCGACAACCAGTTCGTGGTCGAGGTGCGCCAGGTCAAGATCGATCCTTCCAAGCTCACCCAGGGTGTCGGCTTCGGCGGTGAAAAACTGTCGCTGAATTTCCAGAACATCGAGGTGCGTTCGCTGCTGCAGGTGATCGCCGACTTCACCAACTTCAACATCGTGACGTCGGACTCGGTGACCGGCGCCGTGACGCTTCGACTCAAGGATGTGCCCTGGGACCAGGCGCTAGACATCGTGTTGCAGGCGAAGGGCCTTGGCATGCAGAAGAGCGGCAACGTGATCTGGATTGCTCCCAAGGGAGAAATCGCCGCCAAGGAAAAGCTGGACCTCGAGTCGCGCGTGGCCATCCAGAGCCTGGAGTCGGTGCGGACGCAATCCTTTCAGCTGAACTATACGAAGGCAGTCGACATTGCGGCCCAGCTCACGGCGGGCACCGGCGCCGCCCGCATTCTCAGCACACGCGGCAGCGTGATCGCTGAGCCGCGTACCAACCAGCTTTTCGTCACCGACATCGGCTCGCGGCTGGAAGCCGTGCAGCAGCTGATCGCGAAGCTCGATATCGCGGTGCGCCAGGTGCTGATCGAAGCGCGCATCGTCGAAGCCTCGGACACATTCGGCAAGTCGCTCGGCGTTCGCCTGGGGGGCAGCGACCTGCGCGGAATACGCGGCGGGGACCCCGGCTACTCGATTGGCGGGGGCAATCGGCTGGCGCTCGGCGGCACCTATAACGCGGTGTCGGCCACCACTGGCGAGTCCTCGGGCGCCCTGGATACCGTCAACACCACCTTCGTCAATCTTCCGGCGGTTGGCCAAGGAGGCTTCTCCCCCTCGAGTTTCGCAATTTCGCTGTTCAGCGCCGCCGCGAATCGCTTCCTCAACCTGGAACTGTCGGCACTGGAGGCCGATGGCAAAGGCAAACTGGTTTCGAGTCCGCGAATCGTCACGGCCGACCAGACTAAGGCGATGATCGAGCAGGGCACCGAGTTTCCCTATCAGCAGGCGACCTCGAGCGGGGCCACGGCGGTGGCTTTCCGCAGGGCGACGCTGAAGCTCGAGGTGACGCCCCAGATCACGCCGGAAGGCAACATCATCCTGGACCTGGACATCAACAAGGACAGCCGCGGCGAAACCACGGCCGCGGGCATTGCCATCAATACCAAGCACATCAAGACCCAGGTGCTGGTCGAGAACGGCGGCACGGTGGTGATCGGCGGTATCTTCGAACTGACGGAAACCGAGAACGAGGCGAAGGTACCGCTGTTGGGCGATCTTCCTGCGGTGGGCAATTTGTTCAAGACCAAGTCCCGCAGCGCCAACAAACAGGAAATGCTGGTGTTCATCACACCGAAGATGATCGCGGACCGGGCAGCCGCGCGATAACGCAATACCGAAGGAAGAGGACTCTAGAGCCATGACGCAATTTATGAAAATTCTGGGGGCGCTCTTGCTCGCCGTATTGATGACGGCTTGCGGGGGCGGGGGCGGAAGCCCTGGCAC